>JBIJCV010000131.1:0-5349 GCA_044344525.1 Gammaproteobacteria bacterium
AGTGGCTGCACCGGTAGTCAAGGACAGCGACGGTGATGGCGTGAATGACGATGCCGACCAGTGCCCGGATACGCCGGCTGGCGCCAAAGTCGATGCGCGCGGCTGTGAAGAGCAACTGATCCTGCGCGGCGTTACCTTCGACTTCGACTCGGCGAACCTGACACCTGCCAGCCTGATGCTGCTGGACTCGGTGGCCGATATCCTGGTCAAGCGCCCCGCCTTCAACATCGAAGTGCGTGGCCATACCGACAGTCGCGGCGCCGATGCTTACAACCTGAAGCTCTCGCAGCAGCGCGCTGAATCGGTGCGCAACTACCTGATCGAAAAGGGCACGCCGGCGGACCGCCTCACGGCGGTTGGTTTCGGCGAAGCGGAGCCGATCGCAGACAATGACACCGAAGAAGGTCGCGGTCTGAATCGCCGCGTGAGCCTGGAATTTTCGGCTCAGACGGCTGAATAGGGAGCTATTGAATGAAGCGCATTGCCGGAATTGCACTGCTGGGGCTGTATTCACTGTCAGCACAGGCCGGATTGGCTGATCCGGGCTGGCTGGTCGGCGTTTCCGGCATGCTCACAAGCTACGAGATCGATGGCGACGTTTTCGACGACGAAGCCGTCGGTGCAAAGTTGAGCGTGCAGTACCGATTGAACAAATACTTCGGCGTGGAGGGTTCGTGGCTGGATTCGGGCAGTTTCAGCCAGGACACGGATCCGGCCAATCCCGGCGGCAGCGTAGACGTTGATCTGGACGGGATCAGCATTTATGCCATCGGCTACCTGCCGCTTGCCTCAGAGGACCTTCAGGTCTACGGCAAGGGCGGCATCTATGACGTAGACCAGAATCTCGATACGGATAACGGATCGAGCAGCCGCAGTGCCGACGGACTGACTGTCGGTGCCGGCGCGCAGATCGCCATGTCCAGCAAAGTCAGCCTGCGCCTCGAAGGCGACTGGTTCGACCTGGACGGCGGCGACTTCTGGACGGTCAGCCTCGGCGTCAACTACCACTTCGGCCAGCCCTGATATCGCAAGCACTGATTCAGCAGCGGGTACGTCCTGTACCCGCTGCCCGGTGTCTGCCTGTGACACCGTTAACGTTTCCCGATCGCCCCGACTCACAACTGTGAGCCTGCGCACACCGCATCAGACATAAAAAACCGATCCTGACCCGGCCTTGACTTAAGGAGCTACCGTGCCTTCGCCCTGTGCGGGAAAGCTGCCCGCGGAGTGGCAATGCACGGCAGGGAACGGTTGTTACTCTGCGGGGACTATTGGTCATGACACAGAACGTTTGGCGCCGTGGCGCATTTTTGAGCATCAGCGTTGCAGCACTCATCACCGGATGCGGCACGGTGCAACAGTTTGACCCGGCACCGGAACATCTGAAATCGATCGAAGGGAACACGATCATTCCCGCACCGGTCACCCAGTTGCCTACGCCACCGGCACCCGTTGCACGGCCAGTCCAGGAAACCTACACGCTGGTGGTGACTGACGTACCCGTACGCGAAGTGCTGTTTGCACTGGCCCGCGATGCCGCCATCAACGTGGATATCTCCGGCAACATCGAAGGCAACATCACGCTGAATGCCGTCAACCAGACGCTGCCACAGATACTCGATCGCATCAGTCGCCAGGTCAGCCTGCGCCACAACGTCGAGAACGGCACGCTGGTCATCACGCCCGACACGCCGTTCTGGCAGAACTACCGGGTGGACTACGTGAACCTGGCCCGCGGCAGCGAAGGCGAAGTCACCGTGGCCACCCAGGTCGCTTCTACCGGCGGCGGTGTCGATGAGGAATCGGGAAGCGACGGTGGTGGCAGCAGCGACAGCACAAACGAGAACATCTCGCGCACCACCGTAAAAAGCACTTCGGACAACAGCTACTGGAATGTGCTCGGCGGCAACCTGCGGCAGATCATCACCGGGCAGGCGGGCGGCGGTGATGCGGCAGCCGGGCCAGATCCGGTAGTGGTCAATTCGATTGCCGGCATGATCAGTGTATTTGCCAACAGCCTGCAGCAGCAGAAGGTCCAGGCCTTCATCGATCAGGTCACGGCCAACTCCAAGCGCCAGGTGCTGATCGAAGTCACGGTCGTTGAAGTCCAGCTCAATGACAGCTATCAGGCCGGCGTCGACTGGTCACGTGTCTCTTCAGCTGGCGGGCTTGGCCAGGATGGTATCTCCGTCATCAACACCCTGACCGGTGGCAATCTGGGCGCCGCACCGGTCTACACCATGACCTACAACAACTTCAATGCGGATGGCAGCGGCTTTTCTGCGGCCGTGAAGATGCTGTCGCAGTTCGGCGATACCAAGGTTCTGTCCACGCCGCGCATCATGGCCCTCAACAACCAGACCGCGATGCTCAAGGTGGTCGATGAGCGCGTGTACTTCAGCCTCTCGCAGGACATCGTCGAAGCCTCAGACAACAATCCGGAACGCTCGACCATCACCAGTGAAATCAAGACCGTACCGGTCGGTTTCATCATGAGCGTGACGCCGCAGATCAGCGAAAGCGGCAACGTCAGCATGAATGTGCGGCCAACCATCACACGCATCATCGACTACGTCGTCGATCCGGCACCGCGCCTCAGCGAGTTCGGCCAGGATTTCGACAACCTGGTGCCGGAGATTCACGTCAGCGAGATCGAATCGCTGCTGGAAGTCGCCGACGGGCAAACGGTGGTGATCGGCGGACTGATGCAGGACACCAGCCAGAAGAAGCGTGACGGCGTGCCCTATCTGTCCCGACTGCCCGGCATCGGTGACCTGTTCAGCTACCGAGACGATGAAGTCGTCAAGAGCGAACTGGTGCTGTTCCTGCGCCCGACGGTGATCCGTGGTGCCGGTAGCGGGCAAGCGGCGCTGGCCACGACAGCGGTACCACTCGCCACCACTGCAAACGGAGGGAGCACGCGATGAGTTCCCTGCTGGACATTCTGCAGAAGAAAGCGGAGCAACCGGCAGCCGACAAGTCTGCTGCCACATTTGCACCACCCGAGAGCCATATGCAGACCGTGGAACTGCATCTGGCTGTCGATAATCGCAGCGCCCAAACGCCTGCATCCGAACCCGGCATCGATTTTCCGGAAGACCCGCCTGTGGCTGAGCGCCAGCCGGACACCGATACGGTTACACAGCCCATCGCTGCTCGGGTTACTGAACCGATGGGCAATCCTGCGGATCAAACACAGTCGCTGCTGGTCAGCCAGCGCCGCCAGCGGGTCAAGCGAAATACCTCCCTGCTGATCGGCAGTCTGATACTGATCCTGCTGGCCGTGACGACAGCCATTTCGATTCTTCTGCAGTACACGGCTGGCCGTGATGGCGAACAGTCCGTGGTCATCCCGCCGGAAGCACTGCAAACCGAACAGTCACAGCCGGCAGTCAGCGCAGCGTCACAGCAGCCCGCC
The DNA here is from genome assembly GCA_044344525.1 of Gammaproteobacteria bacterium. Classification (GTDB taxonomy): domain Bacteria; phylum Pseudomonadota; class Gammaproteobacteria; order Steroidobacterales; genus SHZI01. The sequence continues at coordinate 3,419 of JBIJCV010000131.1, forward strand.
GTACGTCCACTGCGCAAGGAAGTGACCGGCACGCAGGCCGCACCGCGACCACCCGCAGCAGCCGGCAAGAACCCGGACTGGTATGACACACCGGCCGTGGAGGCACCGGAGAGCGCTACACAGATCACGATTTCGCGGGGCACCACGGAAAACCCGCTGTTCCCGAAGCTCAGCGCAGCGTGGAGTGCATTTCAGGCGGCTGACTACGCACGTGCCGAAAGCCTGTATCGCGAAGTGCAGGCCACCGATGCCGACAATGTCGATGCACTGCTCGGACTGGCGGCAATCGCACTGCGCAGCGGCCGCGAGCAGGAAGCCCAGGCGCTTTACAGTGCGGTGCTGGAGGCCGACCCGAAAAATTCAGCTGCCGTCGCTGCCCTCTCGACACTACCGATGGGCGCGACTGCGGATGGCGACACCGGCCGGGAAACCAGGCTCAAAAACCTGCTGCGCGAGCAACCCGGCGCTGCCCATCTGCATTTTGCACTCGGCCTGCAGTATGTCTCTGCCAGGCGCTGGCCAGAGGCGCAGCAGGCCTTCTTTGAGGCCGTACGCAACGAACCGGTGAATGCCGACTATGCCTACAACCTCGCGGTCAGCCTTGATCAGCTTGGCCAGTCGCAAGCCGCTGCCAGCTACTACGAACGCGCGCTGACCCTGGCGAACGGCAGTGCGCTGTTTGACGCAGCAGCCACGCGGCAGCGTCTGGACAGCCTGCGCGCGGCTGCCCGGTAGACCCATCGTCATGGCATCCCCAACCAGCAAACCTGATCCGGGCGCGTCACCAGGCGCAGAGCAGACCGGTGAGCGGCGCGGTCCACGCAAGCAGCTTGGCGAATTTCTGGTCGAAAAAGGACTGATCACCAGGGATCAGCTGCGGGTCGCACTCACCGAGCAGAAGCAGACCAATGAACGCATAGGCAAGGTCATCGCCCGGCTCGGCCTGGTCTCCGAATCCGTGGTGCGCGACATGCTGGCAGAAATGCTGCGCGTCGAGAGTATCGACCTGTCCAAGGTCGTACCGGATGCCGCTGCCGTCGCCCTGCTGCCCGAGGAGGTAGCGCGGCGCTTCCGCGTTCTGCCGGTGTCATTCGATCCGGTCGCCCGCATCCTGACCATGGCGATGGTCGATACCTTCGACGTGGTCGCACGCGACCAGGTCTCGGCACTGCTGGGCGGCCGCATCGAGATCCGCACCCTGCTGGCCAGCGATGCCGAGATCCAGGGTGCGATCGAAAGCTTCTACGACAAGGAACTCTCGCTGGCGGCGATCCTGCAGGAAATCGACTCGCCCGCCCCGGGCCGGACTGCGCAGGTGCGCGGTGCCGACAATCTTACCCAGCCGATGGTGCGCCTGATCGACGCGCTGCTCGGTGATGCCGTCCGGCGACGTGCCTCGGACGTGCATATCGAACCAGAGGATGGCTTCGTCCGGGTGCGCTACCGGGTCGATGGCGTGCTGCACCAGGTCTCCACTGTGCACAAGAAATTCCTTGCAGCGATCGTTGTACGCATCAAGGTCATGGCCGGCATGGACATCACCGAGACGCGCGCGCCGCAGGACGGACACATCGCCCTGACCATCGGCGGCCGTCCGGTGGATTTCCGGGTTGCCACCCAGCCGACCATTCACGGCGAGAACATCGTGCTGCGCATTCTTGACCGGCGCGCCGGCATCGTGCCTCTCGAGGGTCTCGGACTGCCAGACGATCAACTCACGCTGCTGAAGATGCTGCTGGCGCGGCCCGAAGGCGTGATCCTGATCACCGGGCCCACCGGCAGCGGCAAGACCACCACGCTGTACTCGATCCTGAACTACTGCAACGACGAGTCGGTCAACATCATGACGCTCGAAGATCCGGTCGAGTATCCGTTCCCGATGATTCGCCAGACCTCGCTGGCCGATGCCGTAAAGCTCGACTTCGCCAGCG
>JBIJCV010000072.1:0-7443 GCA_044344525.1 Gammaproteobacteria bacterium
GGCCGGACGAATACCGTGACCGGATAGCCGGCCGCCACCAGTTCGCGGACGACGGCTGAACCCAGTTGTCCGGTGCCACCGAAGACCAGCACCTTGGTCTCTCTGCCGGCCTGACTGTTGCTGACCGACAGCAGCAGGATGAGAGTGCCCAACAGCCGGCGGAAGCCTGTGTGCATGTTCTCATTCTCTCTATAATCGGTTCCCGTGTTGAGTCTATTGGGGTGTACTGAACATGCGCAACCGCATTGTGATTTTGCTGGGTCTGTTGCTGGCTGCCAGCACGCTGGTCAGTGCGGCTCCGCCGCCTGGCAACGATGATGCGGCGCGGACGCTGAGTCTGGTGCGCGCATGGGTGCATGGCCAGTACAGCAACCAGGCGCAGTTCGAGAGTGATCTGGCGCGCAAACTGCCGCCGGAGCAGATTCACCGCCAGTTGCATCAGTTTTTTGCGCCGCTGACCGTGGAGATCCCGGGTATCGACGGTTATCTGGTTTATCAGCATGCCTCTGTGGATGGCAGTTTCAGTCCGCCGTCGCTGATCCGCATCGGGCTGCTGCAGTATTTCACCGATCCGCAGTCCGGCAAGCTGGTGCAGCGCGAACTCAATTTCAAGGACGGCGAGGCGTGGAAAAACGCATACCAGACGCCGGAACGGCTGCAGAAAGTCACCATGGCCGACTTTGAGGTCAAGCCGGGCTGTGATTTTGTGCTGACTGCCAATGCGGCTGGTAGCGAGGTTTCCGGTGTCATGCAGGAACGGGCCTGTACGCTGTACAGCGAGGGGCTGAAAACCACGCTTTACGCGCGCGATGCCGTGATCGTCCGGCCGGACGAATACCAGTTCTGGGGGCAGTTTGTAGACGCTAGCGGCGCGGTACGCTGGGGTACGGAGAGTACGGAGTACTACCGGATGTTTCGCGTGGCCGGGGCGCCGTGATACCGGCGTTCTGATACCGGTGTTTTGACATAAGCGTGCCGGTTTTGACAGGCACCTCTTCTAACGTGAGCGAAGTCGCAGGATTCCTGCGCTCAAATCGTCACCATCCGCCAACGACAAAGGCAAACCCGCTGAAAGGCGGGGACGCAAAGCCACCGGTCTAACGGTGCCCCGCATGCGGCGGGCTGCACCCAGGATAGCGGAGCTGCCGAATCCTGACGCGGTCGCAAGCCCGGCGTCGTGCGTCCCCTTGTTCTCCAGCCGTTGCCCTTGTCTGTGTGAGTACCAGCTGTGTGCTGGTTTTCCGGAGACAGGTAATGAGTGTCATGAGTCAGCGGCAGGGAGCAATGGCCAGCAGAACTTCTGCGGCGATCGGCGTGCTCGTGCGCCGGAGTTGCCGTGTGCTGGTCCTGGTCGCGCTGCTCATTCCCGTAACCGTACCGGCCAGCTCAGGTCTTGCCGGTCAGCCGGCTCCCGATTTCGCACTGAAAAACATCAGCGGCACGAATCTGCGCCTGTCCGAATTCCGCGGCCAGGTTGTGCTGGTCAGTTTCTGGGCGCAGTGGTGCAACCGCTGTACCGACCAGTTGAGCGTGCTCAGCGATCTGCAGAAGCGCTATGGCGAAGCGAATCTGCGCATTCTCACCGTCAACATTGATCCGGACGACCAGTCGGCACGCGATGCCGCCAAACGCCTCGGCATCACGGTGATGCACGACGCCGATCAGTCGGTTATCCGTCAGTACAACCCCTCTGTCCTGCCATTTGCCGTGCTGGTGGACCCGCACGGCACGGTTCGGCACGTACATGCCGGCTACCGGGCCGAAGACGCGCTGGCCTACGCCGATGAACTGGCTGCCCTGATTCTGGAATGAATGCTGCTGACCGATACGGAGTAAAGCGATGAACCGTCTCACCATGAACCTCTGTCTGACTGTGATGCTGATGGGTGGCGCGCTGGCTGCAAAGCCTGCCAACGCCAGCGAGACGCTCGTTCCCGCCGCTGTGCCGGTGGCAGCTGTTTCCGGTGTGGATACGGAAATGCAGGCGCTCAAGGACGATGTGCTGGATCTGAATCGCGAGCTGTTCATGCTGGAGGAGGAACTGTTGTTCCCGGCCAACACGCAGGTGGCGGTTTTTGTCTCGATGGATGTCGGTGAGTTCTTTGCGCTGGATTCCGTGCAGCTGAAGATCGACGACAAGCCGATCAGCAACTACCTGTATACCGAGCGTGAAGTAAAGGCACTGCTTCGTGGCGGCGTCCATCGTCTGTATCTGGGCAACCTCAAGACCGGTGAACATGAACTGACGGCTGTCTTTACCGGACAGGGGCCGCATGCGCGTGATTACCGGCGCGGTGCCACGCTGAAAGTCGAAAAAGGTGTAGGCGCCAAGTTTGTGGAGCTGCGCATCTCTGACCGACAAAGCCGCCAGCAGCCCGAGTTCATGGTTCGCGAGTGGGAGTAGGGAGCGACTGTGCCGTTCGTGATCGACAGCATGCGAAAACCGGTCTACAGGCGTTGTGGCCTGTGCAGTCTGATCGCGCTGCTGCTCATCGCGGGCAGCACTGCGGTGCATTCAGCTGAGCCCGTGAGTGGCTCGGTGGTGCGCGATCTCTACTACGGCGAGACGCTGTTTTATTTCTACCAGGATGAGCATTTCGATGCGCTGACCCATCTGCTGGTCGCCAGGGACAGTGGACGGGTCGGCAATCACGAGGCTGAAGCCGAGCTGCTGCTCGGTGGTCTGTATCTGCATTACGGGCAACACGTCCGCGCCGAGCAGATATTCAGTCGCCTGCTGCAGGACTCATCCGAGCCGGCGGTACGCAACCGGGCCTGGTTCTATCTGGGCAAGGTGCGCTACCAGCGCAGTCTGTACGCCGAGGCGCTGGATGCCTTCGCAAGGGTCGCGGGTGAGCTGCCCCAAGGCCTGCAAGCTGAACTGCCGATGCTCAAGGCGCAGGCCTGTCTGGCCCTGGGGCGCTTTGACGCAGCGGTCGCGCTGCTCGATGGCTGGCAGGGCCCCGACAGCTGGGTGGCCTATGCGCGCTACAACCTGGGCGTTGCCCTCGTGCGTCTTGACCGGCCGGAAGATGCGATTCGTCAGCTCGATCAGTTGGGCCGCAGCGATGCCGATACTGCCGAACTGCTGGATCTGCGCGACAAGGCCAATCTGGCCCTGGGCTACATTTATCTTCAGCAGGGGCGCGACAGCGAGGCGCGTCCGGTGCTCGCACGGGTGCGCCTGAACGGACCCTTCTCGGCAAAAGCACTGCTCGGCGCCGGGTGGGCCGATGCAGCGGCGCAGAACTACCGCGCTGCGCTCACACCGTGGCTCGAATTGCGTGACCGCGATCTGCTCGACAGCGCGGTGCAGGAGTCACTGCTCGCGATCCCCTATGCCTGGGCCAGACTCGACGCGCACAGTACGGCGGCTGCCGGCTATCAGGCCGCACTGGATGCCTACGATGCCGAAATCGGCCGGCTGGATGCCGCGATTGCCGGCAGCCGCGCCGGCAAGCTGGTGCCCGCCATGCTCAGCGCAGACGATGCGCGTATCGGCCGCTGGTACTGGCAGCTGGATACCTTGCCCGACAGCATTGAGACCCGCTATCTCTACGACCTGGTGGCGCGGCACAGTTTTCAGGAAGGCCTGCGTAATGTGCGGGATCTGGCTGCCCTGTCAGCCAATCTCGACGAGTGGCAGTCGAAGGTTGCAGCCTTCGAGCAGATGGTGGCGACGCGTCGCATCGCTTATGCACAGCGTGAGCAGCGCGTTGCAGCCGGCCTCGATCAGGCCGGCATCGGTGAGTTGCAGGCGCGGCGTGATGTGCTGGCGACACATCTGGAGCAGGTCGCGCAGACACGCAATATCGCCGGCCTTGCGACGAGTGAAGAACTGGATCGCTGGCAGCGACTCGAAGCGCTGAGTACCCGTTCCGCATTGGCTGAGGCTGCTGCCGGCGATGCCCGGGAACGCTACCGCCTTCTCAATGGCGTGCTGAGCTGGGATCTGGATCGCGATTACCAGTATCGACTGTGGCAGCAGCAGCGCAATCTCGCGCAACTCGATGCGCTGCTGGCCAAAGCCCAGGCGGCGCATGTCTCGGGTATGGCTGCCTGGCAGGATAGTCCCGCTGAACTGGATCGCTTTGCGGCCCGCATCGCCGCTCTCACGCCGCGTATCAGCACCTTGCAGGCAGCACTGTCGCAGGACCGTGCTGCTGAAGAGCAGCGCCTGCAGGCGATGGCTGTCGATGTGCTCAACGAGCAGCGTGAGCGACTCCTGAGCTATCGCGTACAGGCGCGCTTTGCATTGGCCACGATCTACGATCGCGCCGCATCTGCCGTGCGTACAACACCTGTTGTGGGCGGTGCGCCATGAGCGCGACCGCTGCACTGATGCTCGGGGTAACGCTGGCGGGCGGCCTGTGGCCCTTCGCAGCCAGAACGCCGGAGCCGGATCGTCAGACCATCGGCAGCCTGAAAACGCGGCCGCTGGACATCCGTACGGAGCTGCCGGCGGTCGACAGCACTGCACAGGCCATGCAGGAGTACCGGCGCTTTCTGGCTCTGGATACCGGGCCGGCCGGCATGCGTGCCGAGGCCATGCGCCGCCTTGCGGATCTCAATCTGGATGCGGCCACCGAGCTGGAAAGTTCTGCGCAGGCAGCAGGCGCCGGTGCGGCGAATTTTGCTGAAGCCATCGGCCTGTACAAGCAGCTCCTCGATATGCGCGACACCGAAACCGCGCTTGCCGGGGAAGATCGCAGCGAGGTCGTTTATCAGCTGGCCCGGGCTCTGGAGGGTGCAGGTCGCAACGACGAAGCGCTGGCCATGCTGGATCGACTGGTTACTGAGTCGCCGTCTGCAGTGCATGGCGATGAGGCCCAGTTCCGGCGCGGTGAAACCTGGTCCATCCGGCAGCAATATCCCGCCGCAGAGCAGGCCTACGCCGCTGTGCTTGCCAGCGGCCCAGCTTCGCCGTTTTATGAGCAGTCGCTCTACAAATATGGTTGGGCTCTGTTCAAGCAGGGCCGCTACGAAGAGGGGCTGACTGCCTTCCTGAGCCTGATCGACCGTCGCCTGAGCAGCGGTGGTGACGATACAGACCGGCAGATTCAGGCCATGAGCCGGCCTGAGCGTGAGCTGCTGGATGACACGCTGCGTGTGGTCAGCCTGAGTTTGTCCTGGCTGGATGGCGCTGATTCCATCCCGCCTGCGCTGACACCTTACGGTGATCCGGCCTGGAGCTATTTGCTGTACACGGCACTGGGTGATCTCTATCTGGACAAAGAGCGATTCCAGGATGCGGCAGAGAGTTATGCGGCATTCGTGGCGCGGGATCCGGTCAACGCGCAGGCGCCCAATCTGCTGCAGGCAGCGATCGATGCCTATACGCGCGGCAAGTTCCCTGGCCTTGTACTCGAGGCCAAGCAACAGTACGTTGCGACTTACGGTTTCGATGCACCGTTCTGGCAGGGCCGCAGCACCGGCGATTACCCGCAGTTCGTCGCCCAGCTGAAACTGCATCTGGCTGATCTTGCGCAGCATGATCACGCGCTGGCCCAGCGCAGTCGGCTACCCGCTGACTACGAACGGGCTGCCGGCTGGTATCGGCTGTCGCTGGCTTACTTCCCCGATGATCCACAATCAGCAGAGCGCAGTTTCCTGCTCGGCGAACTGCTCTTCGAAGCGCAACATTTTGATACCGCACGCGATGCCTATCTGCGCGCTGCCTACGACTACGGACGGCAGGAAAAATCGCCAGAGGCGGGCTATGCCGCACTGCTGGCCTCCAGCGAACACGAGAAGCAGCTCACCGGTGACGCGCTGGGCGCCTGGCATGCCGGCCATATCGAGCAGGCACTGCGCTTCGCGGCGGATTTCCCCGCCCATCCGCAGGCGGGTGCCGTGCTCACCAACGTGGCTGAGCAGCTGTATGCCAGCCAGCAGCCAGAGCGTGCTGCCGAAGTCGCTGGTCTGGTGGTCACGATGCAGCCGCCGGTCACATCAGAGCTGGAGCGCGTCGCCTGGACCGTGATGGGCCATGCGCAGTTCGATCTTGCGCACTATGCGGAAGCTGAATCTGCCTATACCCGCTTGCGGGGCCTGGCAGCCGATCCAGCTGCCGCGCGTGAGGTGGATGCCCGGATCGCCGCGTCGATCTATCGCCAGGCGGAACTCGCCCAGACCAGCGGCGATGTGGACGCAGCGGTGGCCAACTTTCTGCGCATAGACACGGCTGCTCCGGATGCAGAGATCCGCTCCACCGCGCTGTTCGATGCCGCCACGCTGCTGTTGACCAGTGCGCGCTGGGGCGAATCCATTGACCTGCTGCAGCGTTTTCGCCGCGAGTTTCCCGAACACCGTTTCAACAGCGATGTCACCACCAAGCTGGCACTGGCGCTGCGCGAAGACGGGCGCGGTGCAGAAGCTGCCGCGGAGTACGAACGAATTGCCGGCAGCGCAGACCTCGCCGCAGACGTGCAACGCTCCGCACTCTGGCAGGCCGCGGAGCTGTACGGGGTTGCAAACCAGCGTGACGGAGAGGTGCGGATATACACCGCTCTCGTCACGCGTTTTCCCGTACCGGCCAGCGAGGCACTGGAGGCGCGACTCAAGCTGGCGGACCTGGCTGCGGCAAACGGTGACTGGCCGACGCGCAAGCGCTGGCTGGAAGCCATCGTGAAAGCGGATCGCGAAATGGGTGCAGAGCGCAGCGACCGGAGTCGCTTCCTGGCGGCAACCAGCACGATCGAACTCGCCCGGCCTTTGCGTGATGCCTTCAATGCCGTGGCGCTCACTGCGCCGCTGGACAAGAGCCTCAAGCTGAAGAAGAGCCGGATGGAGCAGGCGCTGCAGGCTTACGGGCAGGCTGCCGACTATGGCGTTGCACAGGTCACCACGGCGGCAACGTTCGAGACTGCAGATCTGTATTACCAGCTGAGTCGCGACCTGCTGGCCTCGGAACGGCCAAAGGATCTGGATGCGGACGAAGCTGGTCAATACGACGTGCTGCTCGAGGAGCAGGCCTTTCCCTTCGAGGAAAAAGCCATCGATCTCTATCGCGTCAACGCCGAACGGGCCGGCGATGGCATCTATGACGAATGGGTGCGGGCGAGCTACGCACGTCTGGCCGTGATGGTTCCTGCGCGCTGGTCGCGCACCGAAAGGAGCGAAGATGTCGTTACAGGTATTGATTAGGAGTGCGGTCATCTGCGCCGTCCTGCTGAGCGCCGGTTGCAGTCTGGCCGGCGGTGGCAGCGCTGCTGGCAGTGCATCGCCCGCTGCTGTGCCGGGCCCGTCGCCAGAGCTGATGGCGGCCTACTCGGCAGCACTGGCGCCGTTGCAGGCCGGCGATGACGCAGCCGCCGCCGATGCGCTGTTGGCCTTCAGTGCCGAACATCCGGAGCTGGCCGGCCCGCTGTTGAATCTGGCCCTGCTGCGCATGCGTCAGGGTGATGTAGCTGCGGCTGGTGAGTTGTTTACGCAGGCCAATGC
>JBIJCV010000073.1:0-7394 GCA_044344525.1 Gammaproteobacteria bacterium
TGCCGGGATAGTCACGACACCTGGCGCACAGGGCGCTGCGTTCCTGCAACGTGAGACCAATCTGACCTGGACCGGCGCGCTGTCCGCGAGCAACACGGTGACCGAGGGCAAATGGTGGGGCAGTGACTATGCCGGGCCGCCGCAGGTGTCGCTGGATGCGAAACTCGCCGCGAGTCTGGGCGTCGGCCTCGGCGATACGCTGCGTTTCAACGTGGCCGGTGAAGATATCGAAGTGCCGGTGACCAGCCTGCGCAGCGTCGAGTGGGACTCCTTTCAGCCGAACTTTTTCGTCGTGCTGTCGCCCGGGCTGGCCGCTGAACTGCCACAGACTTATCTGGCCAGCGTCTATGTGCCGCGTGACCGGGTGAAGGTGCTGGGCCGGCTGGTGCGAGAATTTCCCGGCGTGACCGTGATCGACCTTGAAGTGATCCTCGCCCAGGTGCGCTCGGTGATCGACCGGGCCGCGCTGGCCGTGCAGTACGTCTTTGTCTTTACCCTGCTGGCTGGCCTCGTCGTGCTGCTGGCCGCCATTCAGATCACCCGCGACGAGCGGCGCTTCGAGAGTGCGATCCTGCACGCGCTGGGCGCTGCACGGCGCAAGATCCTGCAGGGCGTCGCGGTCGAGTTTCTGACCCTCGGCAGTCTGTCCGGAATACTCGCTGCCTTTGGCGCTACCGCACTGGGTTGGGCGCTGGCCCACTACGTTTTCAGGCTGGAATACGGGGTGAGCCCGCTGCTGTGGCCGCTGGGGCTGGTGGCCGGTGCGCTGATCGTGGGTGTCGCCGGTACGTTGGCGACCCGCCGTGCGGTCAGCGAGCCGCCGGTTGCAGTGTTGCGGGACCGCGCCTGAACATGCCGTCCACAGTGAGCGAAACCGGCCGGGCGCGCAAAGCGGGGCCGGTGTCCTGTGGCGCAATCGTGCTGCGTGAGACGCCGGAAGGTTTGCGCGTGCTGATGCTCCGCGTGTTCCGGCACTGGGATTTTCCCAAGGGCCTGATGGAGGCGGGTGAAGTGCATTTGCAGACCGCCCGGCGTGAAGTGCGCGAGGAGTCGAGCATCGCGGAGCTGGAGTTCCCGTGGGGTGAGGTCCATGTGGATACCGGCCCCTACAATCGCGGCAAGATTGCCCGCTATTACCTGGCCCGTACCGCACAGTCACAGGTCGAGCTGTTGCCCAGCCCGGATACCGGACGGCCGGAACACAGCGAGTATCGCTGGGTCAGTCTGGTCGAGGCGTATCGGCTCGGTTCGCCGCGCGTCAGGCTGGCCATCAGCTGGGCGGAGAACGTACTCAGCAATGCTGGCGTGATTGCACCGCCGCCGTAGGCGACCGCGGTTATTCTTCGGGACGCTCGTCGACCGGCGTTTCCAGCTTCCGGCTCAGCGTGACGTCCGGTCCGGCACTGGCGGCGATGCCGAGGTTGAAGGTGGCAAAGCCCGGCATCACCATCTGGTTCAGCGCCATGCCGATCACCCGGCCCTCGACCGGCGAGTAGATGAGGTTCTGCTCGTTGCTGATCGGGTCGGTAACCGTACCGAGTACATCGCCGGCGTCGACCACCTGGCCGAGCCGCACCAGCGAAAACAGGATTCCGCCGTGATCGGCACGCACCCACTTCGACTGGTAGTAAACCGGACGGGCCTCGCTGAGCAGATTCATGCGATTGACGATCTTCAGCGCATCGAGCAGGCGGACGATGCCCGCTGTGCCCTCGCGTACCTGTGCCGACTGCAGTCGACCGGGCTCACCGGCTTCAAGCGTGACTGCCGGAATGCCGGCCCGGGCTGCTGCATGGCGCAGCGTGCCGGGTCGGCCCGGGTTGTGCAGTACCAGCATGCCGCCAAAGCCCTGGACAAACTCCCGGACTTTCGCGTTACGCAGGTCGGCGCGCAGTTGGGGCAGGTTGGTGCGGTTCAGCGAACCGGTATGCACGTCCACCAGTCCGTCGCAGTGCTGGATGATGCTGTCAAACAGTGACCAGGCGATGCGTGACGCTGCGCTGCCACCGGGGTTGCCGGGAAAGTGGCGATTCAGGTCGCGCCGGTCGGGGAGATAACGTGAGGCACGCCGAAAGCCCTGCAGGTTGACGATCGGAACGCCGATCACCGCACCACGTATCCGCGCCGGGTCCAGATCCTGGGTTACACGCCGCACGATTTCGATACCGTTCAGTTCGTCGCCGTGTATGGCGCTGGTCAGACACAGTGTCGGTCCCTTGCCCGTGCCGTTGATGACCAGTACCGGTGTCCGATCCGAGCTGCCATCGAAGGCCTGCCCGCCGGACCAGAAAAGCCGGCGCGTCGTGCCTGGCGGAATGGTTTCGCCCAGCAGTTCCATCGTCTGACCACCACGCATGCCGCTTGCCCGGGTTGGGGCGGGCAGCTTGCTGGTCGGCGCAGTGGCGGGTGTGCCCTGGGGATCCGGGGCCGGCGGGGTTGCCGGTTTCCGGTCGCAGCCAGCCGACAGCGCGATGGCCAGCATGCACACCGCGAGACGCGCAATCGTCCCGCGCATGGCAGCGGGCCTGACGGACTGGTGTGGCGACAACTGTTTCAAGGCAAATATTCTCAATGCGGCAGGCGGCGATTCCCGCGTCTACAATAAACGACAGCTGCGACCGTCATATTATTGCGTGATACGGGTCCGCGTTTATGTGAAACGTGTGCGAGTTCGGGATCGGTGCCCGGGCGTAGTCTTGAGTGTCAGCAGGATCTGAGGGCAGCGGGGAGCAAATCTCTGGTCGCTCCGGTCAGATATCTCATGAAGAGGGTGGTTTTGTTGTCGATGAGTCCGGGAAAAGCGGTCACTGCTGTCCTGCTGCTGGCCTGTATCCAGGCTATGCCGGCGCTGGCCAGCGAGGCCTTGCCGCGGCCGGCCGGGCTGGAGCCGGATATCGGTTTCTGGCGGCAGGTATTCACCGAAGTCTCCAGCGCCCAGGTGGTCGTGCATGACAACCGCTATCTGGGCATCGTTTACGAGAAATTCGATATCCCGGCGAGCGCGACCGATTCGACCCGCCGGCGCATGATGGATGCAGCGGCGGCCAGATATGAGGGCATTCTCAAACTGCTGGCCACCGGCAAGCGTACCGGGCTGAGTGCCGATGAGTCGCGCGTGCTCGCGCTGTGGTCCGGGCGCAGCGACAACGACAGTTTGCTGGCTGCGGCCGGCCGGGTGCGAACCCAGCAGGGACTGGCTGATCGTTTTCAGCAGGGCGTGGTGCGTGCCGGCCGCTGGAAGGATCATATCCAGCTGAATCTGCGCGAAGCCGGCGTGCCCGAGAGTCTGGCGGCCCTGCCACATGTGGAGTCGTCCTTTGATCCGGAAGCGCGATCCTTTGTAGGTGCTGCCGGTCTGTGGCAGTTCACCGCCGGGACCGGGCGCACCTACATGCGCATCGATCAGGTCGTTGACGAACGCCGCGATCCATTCCGCTCCAGCGAAGCCGCTGCGCGACTGCTGCGTTCCAATTACCTCGCCCTGGACTCCTGGCCGCTGGCGATTACCGCGTACAACCACGGTGCAGCCGGGATGCGGCGTGCAGTACGCGAGATGGGTACCAGCGACATCGAGCCGATCATCCGCAACTATGACGGACCATCCTTCGGCTTCGCTTCGCGAAATTTCTATGTCTCGTTTCTGGCCGCCGATGAAGTCGATCGCAACCCGCAGAAGTTCTTTGGCAGCATCGAGCCGGAACCCGCCGAGCGTGGCACCACCATCGTGCTTGCCGATGCCATGCGGGCCGATACGCTTGAACGCAGCCTCGGCGTTTCGCGGGACACGCTGCGGACCTACAACCCGGCGCTGCTGGCGCCGGTGTGGTCAGGCCGCAAAGCCGTGCCGCGTGGTTTCAGCCTGCGGTTGCCTGAGGGGGCCGATGCCGGGACGGTGGCCCGACTTGCTGCCGATGATCCGATGGCCGAGCGGGAACGGGCCCGGAAGGCTGCACTCAGTCCGGCGACCCACCGGGTGCGCAGTGGTGAAACGCTGTCCGGGATCGCGCAGCACTACGCCATAAAGCCGTCGCAGCTGGCTGAACTGAATAACCTGACGAAAAAGAACCTGATTCGCGTTGGCCAGGTGCTGAAGCTGCCCTCCGGTGTGCGTACCGGAAACAGCCAGGACGGGTCGTCGAAGTCCACAAGCGGACCGTCGACTTATGTGGTGAAACGGGGCGATTCACTGGGCAGCATCGCCAAGCGTACCGGTGTGACGCAGCGGCAGCTCATGGCGATCAATGCGCTGGATAATCCGCATCGCATCTATCCCGGCCAGCGGTTGCGGCTCACTGCCAGACGCGAGGGCGGCTGAGCCATGGCCGGGCACAAAAACCTGTGGCGTGTCTGTTGTACTGCTGTGCTGGCCGCCCTGCTGCTGCCGGTCGCTGCGGGCGCCTCAACGCTGGAGGTGGCTGACCGGATCGTGGTGCACAAATCGGAGCGCAAGCTCCTGCTGCTGCGGGGTGAACGGGTCTTGCGCACCATCGATGTCGCACTTGGCCTCTCGCCCAAGGGCGCCAAATACCGCGAAGGCGATTTCCGCACGCCGGAAGGCAGCTACCGCCTTGCCGGGCGCAATGCGAACAGCGACTACTACCTGGCCCTGAAGGTGTCTTATCCGAATCCGGCAGATCAGCAGCGCGCTGCGGCCGAGGGCGTAGCGCCCGGCGGCCTCATCATGATCCATGGCCAGCCGAACCGTCCGAAGAAACCCCTCGATTACTACCAGAAGAACGACTGGACCAATGGCTGCATCGCGGTTTCAAACTCCGATATGGTGGACATCTGGCTGATGACGCCCGACGACACGCCGATCCAGATCCTGCCCTGAATGTCCGTCCGGACCGTTATAGAAGTCATGCCCGAAGGTGCCCTTGAGGTGCTTTCCCAGCATGAAGTGGATCGCCTGCGCAGCACCGGCGAAGGTGGATACCACGAGCTGCTGCGCCGCTGTGCCCTCGCGGTGCTGAACTCCGGCGCCGAGACCGATGACACCCGCGAGGTGCTGGAGCGCTACCGGCATTTCGAGATCAATATCGTGCAGCAGGATCGCGGCGTGAAGCTTGCGCTGACCGATCCGCCGCAAACAGCCTTTGTCGATGGCCAGATGATCCGCGGTATACGCGAACTGCTGTTCGCCGTGCTGCGCGATGTGATCTACATCAATAACGAGCTGACCGCGTCGGGCCAGTTCGATCTCAACAGCAACTACGGTGTTACCAACGCGGTCTTTCATGTTCTGCGCAATGCCGGGGTGCTGCGTGCGGGTTCCGATCCGAATCTGGCCGTGTGCTGGGGCGGACATTCCATCAGCCGCGAGGAATACGAATACACCAAAGAGACCGGCTACCAGCTGGGGCTGCGCAAGCTGAATGTCTGCACCGGTTGCGGTGCCGGTGCGATGAAGGGTCCGATGAAGGGCGCCACCATCGGTCACGCCAAGCAGCGCATCCGCAATGGCCGCTACATCGGCTTGACCGAGCCCGGCATCATCGCTGCCGAGTCGCCGAATCCGATCGTCAACGAACTGGTGATCATGCCGGACATGGAGAAACGTCTGGAGGGCTTCATCCGCATTGCCCATGCGATCATCATTTTCCCCGGCGGTGTAGGCACCGCCGAAGAGATCCTGTTTCTGCTCGGTATCCTGCTGCACCCGGATAACGCCGACATTCCCCTGCCGATGATTCTCACCGGTCCGGAGTCGAGCCGGCCCTATCTGGAACGCATCGACGCTTTCGTCGGTGCGACGCTGGGGCCTGCAGCACAGCAGCGTTATGCCATGATCATCGGTGATCCGGCTGCCGTCGCTGCCTGGGTGCAGGTCAATATGCGCGCGGTTCGCGATTACCGGCACAGTCAGAGTGACGCCTACTATTTCAACTGGCGTCTGACCATCGATGATGTATTCCAGCGGCCGTTTGTTGCCACCCATGAGGCGATGGCGGCTCTTGAATTGCGGTCAGACCTGCCACCGGCAGTGCTGGCGGCAAATCTGCGCCGGGCGTTTTCCGGCATCGTCAGCGGCAATATCCGTGAAGACGGCATCCGCGCGATCGAAACGCACGGGCCCTTCGAGATTCGCGGTGATCGCAGCGTGCTTGCCGAACTCGACGGACTGCTGCGCGCCTTCGTCGCGCAGAACCGCATGCGCCTTCCCGGGCGCGCATATGTGCCCTGCTACCGCGTGGCGATCTGAAAGCGATTTTACGATAGCTGTCGTTTTGCGGGACTCCGTCGACACCTTCGGCGTGTAGGGAAGCGGCAAGATTTGGCCTGTGAACCACTTCCTTCCGGTGCGGGCGGGCTGATCCCTAGGATTGGCCCCACGCTGCATTTCCGGGAAGCTTCATATGGCCGATCACAAGAGTCAGTCTCTCAGTTCACGCTACCCGCCATTGCATGACGACAAGGCCACTGGCGCTCAACAGCGCAGCCCGGGTCCCGTTGCCCAGAATGGCAAGGATGTCACCAACTGGGATGCCTACCGGCGTTGGCTGAGTCGTGTGCAATTGCCCGACAAGCGCCGTACCGCCATGGATCCATCGCTCTACACATGGAAGGGATACCGGAACTGGGCGGACAAGGTTCGCCGCGACTGGACCCCTGAAGAAAAATAGTTGAACACCGCCACGTCGGAGCCCCCAGGCTTCTCGTCGGGAACAGTACATGTCTGAAAACGATAAAGACGATAAAGACCAGATAATGATCCGCAACGAAGAAACCCTGCACCGCAGGGCGTGGATTGACCGGGCGCTGTCCGGTGTTCGCGGCCGCCTGCATGCGCACGATGAGGGCGAGCCGGGTCAGGCCGTTCAACCCCCGGTACCGGAGGCCGCATCGCTGCCTGCCGCCCGCCCGCGTCTCTACCTCGTGCGCAACCGGGCCAGCCGCTGAATCACAGCCGTTTTCCGGTTTGCCGCTTGAAATTCCGGTAACTGCCCCTATAAAGGCAGTTCACCGGAGCGGCCCTCGCGCCTGCTCCATGCAGAACATCCGGACGCAGGCCAGGTACTTCCATGACAGTCGAGACGCGTGAAACCCACGGTTTTCAGGCCGAGGTGCAGAAGCTGTTGCACCTCATGGTGCATTCGCTCTACAGCAATCGCGAGATTTTCCTTCGTGAGCTGATTTCCAACGCCTCGGATGCCGCCGACCGGCTGCGCTTTGAGGCGATCTCCGCACCAGAGCTGCTGGAGCCGGACCCTGAGCTGAAGATACGCATCGACTTCGATACCGAAGCGCGCACCGTATCCATCGAAGACAACGGTATCGGCATGTCGCGCGAGGATGCCATCCGCCAGCTGGGCACGATCGCCCGCTCCGGCACCGGCGACTTCCTGAGCAAGATGACCGGCGAGCAGCGCCGTGATGCCAACCTGATCGGTCAG
>JBIJCV010000157.1:0-4895 GCA_044344525.1 Gammaproteobacteria bacterium
CATGCGCCGTCCACCGGCCGGAAAGCTGCGCCGCGCGAGGTAATGACGCAGACCCCACCAGCCCCAGGGATTGAAGCCCAGCACGACCAGATGCCCGTCCGGGCGCAGGATGCGGTCGACCTCGCGCAGGACGTCGTGCGGGTCATCAGCAGTCTCCAGGGTATGCGGGAGGAATACCGCATCGATCGAATCAGGGGCGATGGCCAGATCCTCGGCAGCACAGATCAGATCCACACCCGGAGCAGGCTTCGCCGCAGCCACCGCATAGCGCCGGGTCCGGGCGAATTGCCGGAACAACTGCCCGTCACCCCATGCGCCAATCTGCAGAAACTGATCACCAAAAATGCTCTCGAATGCCCCAGCCACCTGGTGCGACTCTTCCCTGAGGAGAGAGATACCGGTGCCAGACTGGAGCCAATCGGAGCGCATATCCGTATATTAGCCCACAGTGATGCACCGGTTTAGCCCGTGGCGCTTTACAATGGGCGCCAGTTCAACCAGTGATATTGAGGCAGACGATGGGTTTTCTCACAGGCAAACGCGCAGTGATCGCCGGCATCGCCAGTGATCGCTCCATCGCATGGGGCATTGCGCAGGCGATGGCCAGAGAAGGCGCAGAGATCGCCCTCACCTACCAGTCCGAGCGCCTCAGCGAACGTGTGCACGAAATGGCCGCGGAAATCGGTGCGAGCATTTGCCTGCCGCTGGACGTATCCAGTGACCAGGAAATCATCAACATGTACAGCGCGCTTGCGAAGCACTGGACGACATTCGATATCCTCGTGCACTCCGTCGCCTTTGCACCCCGCGACCAGCTGGTCGGCGCTTATCTGGATACCGTTACGCGTGAGGGCTCGCAGATCGCCCACGACATCAGCAGCTACAGTTTTGTCGCGATGGCCAAGTACGGCCGCAGCATGCTCTCGAAACAGTCTGCACTGCTGACACTCTCCTACCTGGGTGCTGCGCGTTCGATCCCGAACTACAACATCATGGGCCCGGCCAAGGCCAGCCTCGAAGCCAACGTGCGTTTCATGGCTGCCGACATGGGCGCAGCAGGCGTGCGGGTAAATGGTATTTCAGCGGGACCGATCAAGACGCTGGCCGCATCCGGAGTCGGCGATTTCCGGCAGATGCTGCAGCACTTCGCGAGTATCGCGCCCCTGCGGCGCAACGTGACCATTGAGGACGTCGGCAACGCAGCCGCATTCCTGTGCTCGGACCTCGCCAGCGGGATTACCGGCGAAATCGTTTACGTCGACGGCGGCTTCCATACGGTAGGCATGAGCCTCGCAGAGTAAGCGCGCCGCCCGGTTTTACTCGGTGATGTCTTCAGCCTTGAAGAGATCCTTGGCCACCACAACCTTGGCTGTTCCGCGCAGCTCAGCGGCGAGCGCCGCCATCTCGGCCTGAGCCGAACGCTGGGCGAGGATGCGCTGCTGCGTATCGCGCTGCTCCTGCGGTACCTGGCCGGGATCACCCGGGATCACGCGGTTGAGACGAAACACCGCATAACCACCATCGCCCAGCGACACGCCGCGCACCAGGGGCTTGCCATCCGTCAACGCCGGCGTGCGGAACACGGCTGCCAGCAACTCCGGCGGCAGCACCGGCGAACGCCGCAGTACCGGACCGGTATTCAGCAAACTCAAGCCCATCGAATCGAGCACAGCAGAGAGATCCTCACCAGCCTGCTGACGCTTGAGAATCGCCTCTCCCCGGCTCTTGGCCTCGGTCGCAGCGCGCAGTGAGCGCAGCCGGGAGGCGATTTCATCGCGGACCTCGGCCAGCGGTCGCGCCGCTGGCAGCTTGTGCTCAGCCACCCTCGCGACCAGAACACGCCCCTGGTCCAGTTCGATCAGCGGTGTATTTTCGCCGCCCTCGATTACCGCATCACCGAATACAGCGCTGATCAGGTCTGCATTGTTGCCAAACGGCCCGCCGCCTGCCCGGGTATAACCGGAAAACCGCCGGATCTGCAGCCCGGCTTCCTGGGCTGCCGGTTCCAGCGAGCCCGGGTTTTCAAGTGCGAGATCATCGAGACGCTCAGCCATGGCATAAAAATCATCCTGCGCCTTCTGCTCAACCAGCCCCGCTGCGATCTGCGCGCGCACCTGCTCGAAATCCTGCCCGTCACTGGCCTTGACCGCCTCAAGCCGGATGATGTGATAACCAAATTCCGTCTTTACCGGTGCCGAAGTCTGCCCGGGCTGCAGGGCGAACAGCGCTTTCTCGAATGGCTCGACATACACACCTCGCCCGGCAAAACCGAGATCACCGCCCCGCGCTGCAGAACCAGGGTCAGCGGAGTACTGGGCCGCCAGTGCCGCAAAATCAGCGCCATTGGCCAGCTTGCTGGCGATCTCATCAGCCAGCACTTTGGCAGCGGCATCCGTGCGCTCGGTGCCCGCGCTGATCAATATGTGTCGCGCCTGTCGCTCCTCGGCACTGCGAAAGCGCGTCGGATCGTCATCATAGGCTTTGCGCAGCGCTGCCTCGTCCGGCACATAGTCGCGCTTTGCATCGGCGAGGCTTATCTCCAGATAGTCGAGATCCACCGTTTCCTCGCTCTGAAACTGGGCGGAGTTCGTCACGTAATACGCCTGAATTTCCACATCCGTGGGCGTGATTGCCGCACCCAGAATCTTCGGATCGAAGAGTACGTATTCAAGATCGCGACGTTGCTGATCAAGAGCAATGATGCGACGAAACTCGCCGGGGGTAAAAAAGGCGCTGCCCGCGATACCGTCCTGCAACTGGTTCACTTCCAGCAGCGAACGTTGCTCGCTCTCGAAAGCGGCGGCCGGAATCCCGTTGGCAGCAAGTGCCGCCTCATAGGCCGGCTTGGAGAATTGCCCGCCTGCCTGGAAATTCGGCAGAGTGCGGACATGGTCTGCGACACGCTGTGCGCTGACCCGGAACCCCAGTTCACGCACAAACTGGATGACGGCGCGGTTGAGCACCAGACCATCAAGCGTCTCCCGCTTCAGCTGTTCCTCGACTTCAGGCGGCAACTGACTGCGGGTTTCCTGCTGTCGCGCGACCATGCGGTCTTGCAGGACACGCTGGAACTCCACAGCCGGAATATCTTCGCCGTTGACACTGGCGGCGGTGCCGTTGCCGGTAAACGTACTGTCACCACCGACAAAAGTCAGGACAAGCGGTACGCCTATCACGGCGATAACCAGCCATGCCATCCAGCCCTTGAGACCTTCTCTTATTTTTTCCAGCATCGAATTCTCCAAACAAAAAAGGCGCCACACTGGTGGCGCCCGTTCGTTCGCATCAGATCAGGCATATGCCGCCACGGATGCGATTGCAGGATAGTTGGCGGAGTGGACGGGACTCGAACCCGCGACCCCCGGCGTGACAGGCCGGTATTCTAACCAACTGAACTACCACTCCAAAAAAACCGACTGCCCGGCCAGCAAAGCTGCGCGTCACCCTTCAGGGCCGGCAGTTCGCTGACCAGTAATACTCCCGAATCTGGTGGGTGCTGAGGGGCTCGAACCCCCGACCTTCGCCTTGTAAGGGCGACGCTCTTCCAGCTGAGCTAAGCACCCTGTTTGCTGGCCGCGATCCATATACCGGCTCTCATGCCGGCTGGCAACCAGAAACGACGACCGTCAGAAGCGATGCCCTTCGCAGGGCACCCGGAAGCCGCTTAGTTTACGGCATCCTTCAGAGCCTTCCCAGCCTTGAAGCCAGGTACTTGACTGGCAGCGATCTGGATCGTCTCACCGGTTCGCGGGTTACGGCCCTGACGCGCCGCCCGCTTCTTTACCGCAAAGGTTCCAAAGCCAACCAGCGCAACCTGGTCGCCCTTCTTCAAAGCTTTCGTGATGCTGGCGATGACTGCATCCACTGCACGAGTGGCATCAGCCTTCGACAGGCCCGCATCATCCGCAACCACGTCGATCAATTCACCCTTGTTCATCAACGTACCTTTTATTAACTGTTTCCGAAATTACTGAACAGGCTACCGGAAAAACCGATAGCTCCCCCTGGAATCTTCCCCGGCTTTCGTCGCACCTGGTGAACACGCCGATACGGATACAAACCCCGTCCATAAACAGGACTACAGGAGCATGAAACCCGGACGCCGGTGAAATGAAGTATAGCGGGACGCGAAGCCGCGAACCTTATACCAAGCGCAAAAAACCGCTGTCAACCTGCGTGCGACCCGAAGCTAATGGGCGCGAACAGCCTTGCCAGCCGGCTCAGTTTGCGCCTTCTGCGCTTCGTCTGCCACCAGTTTGCTATCGACGGTCTTCGGCAAGGGCAGTTCCTGCAATGAGAATTGCAGTACCTCATCGATCCAACGAACCGGAACAATGTTGAGGTTGTCCTTGATGTTTTTCGGTATTTCCACCAGATCCTTCTCGTTGTCATGCGGGATCAGTACCGTGGCAATACCGCCACGATGTGCGGCCAGCAACTTCTCCTTGAGCCCACCAATGGGCAGCACTTCACCCCGCAGGGTGATTTCCCCGGTCATGGCCACATCGCACCGCACAGGAATATTGGTCAGCGCAGAGACCAGCGCCGTACACATGCCGACACCTGCACTTGGCCCGTCTTTGGGCGTCGCGCCTTCCGGGACATGGATATGCAGATCAAGTTTCTGGTGAAAATCCTCATCGATCCCCAGCGTCGCCGCCCGACCCCTGACGATCGTGGTAGCGGCCTGAATCGACTCGCGCATCACCTCGCCGAGCTGGCCGGTATGAATCATCTTGCCCTTGCCCGGCACGACAGCTGCTTCAATCGTCAGCAGTTCGCCGCCGACTTCGGTCCATGCCAGGCCCGTGACCTGGCCGATACGGTTACTCTCCTCGGCCCGGCCATAGCGGAAACGACGCACGCCCAGGTACTTCTGCAGACTCTTCGGCACC
>JBIJCV010000074.1:0-7377 GCA_044344525.1 Gammaproteobacteria bacterium
GGCAGCGACGGTGCGGGACCTGCTCATCGATCTGCTGCCCACCGGGGAGGCCGGTCAGGAGACCGTGGCCCGGCGACTGAACCGGAGCCTCAGTACCCTGCAGCGACAGTTGCAGGCGGAAGGGTTGAGCTATAGAACGGTTGTCGATGCAACCCGCCGCAGCCTGGCCGAGGCCTATCTTGGCGACAAGCGCTTTAGCCAGGCCGAGATTGCCTACCTGCTGGGCTTCTCCGACCAGAGCAGCTTTTCCCGCGCCTACCGCCGCTGGACCGGCAATAGCCCCGGGCAACTACAGCGACGATTGAAGCCAGTAGACCAGCAGCATGGCGATCCAGAACACCAGGCAGGCGGCGGCACAGCTGACAATGCCGATAATCGGATCGAGATCACGCATGGCAGGAAGACTCTGAGGGACCGGTGCTGAAGACGACCCGATGCTACCGGCCCCGCCGCAAAACTCCTGTCAATCCCGGTCAATAACCAGACTTTTCGCCTCAGGAGTGCCGCACATCGCTACGATCCATAGCACGTTGACCGGGAGGTAACTCGCATGACCACCACTGTTTCGCGGCGCGCCATCATCGGCGCATCGCATGCGCTCCTCGCGGGCGTGGCGCTGGGCTCACTACCTCGTGCGGGTGTCGCACAGTACTCACCGTCAGCAGCCTCTGCTTCCGGCGCCATTCGCCTGGCAGCGAATGAGAATCCCTATGGGCCGGGGCCGGCTGCCCGGTCTGCGATCCAGGCAGCCGTGGCGGATAGCTGGAAATACCCGATGGCGGAGGAAATGGCGCTGAAAGCCCGGATCGCCGAGCGGGAAGGGCTGACGCCGCAGCAGGTACTGATCGCTGACGGGTCGTCGGAGATCCT
Organism: Gammaproteobacteria bacterium; assembly: GCA_044344525.1. Taxonomy (GTDB): domain Bacteria; phylum Pseudomonadota; class Gammaproteobacteria; order Steroidobacterales; genus SHZI01. The sequence continues at coordinate 871 of JBIJCV010000074.1, forward strand.
GCATATCGCGGCGTTGCTTGCCGGCTCCGGCGGCGGTGAACTCATCACGGCGACGCCGACCTTTTCTTTCATTGCCGAGCATGTGCGCGCCATCGGCGGCACAGTCCGCGAGATTCCGCTGGATTCCGAAATGCGCCACGACCTGAAGGCCATGCGCGCAGCGGTGTCGCCGGCCACCAGGATGGTGTACGTGTGCAATCCCAATAATCCCACCGGCACGCTGGTGTCCGGGGCCGAACTGCGCGAGTTCATCGCAGCGCTGCCACACGGGATTACCGTGCTGGTCGATGAGGCGTATCTGGAGCTGGCCGCGAATATGGCTGACCATTCCGTCGTCGATCGGGTCAAGCTGGCGGACAACGTCATCGTGGCGCGCACATTTTCCAAGTTGCACGGGCTTGCGGGCCTGCGCGTCGGCTATGCCCTGGCGCGCCCCGATCTTGTAGAGCGCATGGCAAGGCTCAAGCTGGTGGCGGTGAGCAGCCTGGGACTGGCGGCTGCATCGGCCAGCTATGCGGATTTGCCGTTCCAGGCATTGAGTCGCCAGAATCTGGCGGAATCTGTGGCGATCACCACGGCCGCGCTGGACGTCTTGAAGTTGCGCTACGCACCGACGCGCGCCAACTTCGTGTTTTTCGATACCGGCCAGCCTGCCACTGCATTTCTTGCGGCCATGCGTGAACGCGGCTTCGCGCTGGGCCGGCCGTTTCCCCAATACCCGAACTGGTGTCGTGTGAGCATGGGCACGGTTGAGCAGATGCGGCTGTTTGCCGGCGCACTGAGGGCTCACTATGGCGGCTAGCCGAATCAGCCCCACGTGGGGCTGATTTATCTATACTTGCGGGCACCGCCAACAGGGATTTATCGACATGAAAGACCGCTTTGGATCGCTGACGATCGTCCTGCACTGGTTCATGCTGGCGCTGCTGGCTGCTGTGTATGCCTGCATCGAATTACGCGTGCTCTGGCCCAAGGGCAGCGATCCGCGCGATCTCATCAAGACCTGGCACTTCATGCTCGGTCTGTCGGTGTTCGCGCTGGTCTGGATCCGCCTGCTGGCGCGTATCCGCAGCGGTACGCCGCCGATCGTCCCGGCACCAGCGGCGTGGCAGACCGGTGTGGGCCATGCCATGCACGCCGCGCTGTATCTGCTGATGATCTGCATGCCAATTGCCGGCTGGCTGATCCTCAGTGCCTCAGGCAAGCCCATCCCGTTTTTTGGTCTCGAACTGCCGGCGCTGGTGGCCGTCAACGAGCCGCTGGCCGAACAGATCGAGGAGATTCACGAGACGGTTGGCACAATCGGCTACTGGCTGATCGGCCTGCACGCCGCGGCGTCACTGTTCCACCACTATGTACAGCACGACAACACGATGGTCCGCATGTGGATGCGGCCCCGTTCTGGAGGATGATCATGCGCAAGTTGTTGATTGCTACGCTTCTGGTGATGTGCGGCAGCATTGCTCACGCCCAGTTCATGCCCGAAAAGCTCACGCCAATGGGCGAGAAGATTGAAGCGGCGCTGAAAGGCGAGATACGCACCGCTGCCGAGCGGGAACGCGATGGCGAGCGCAAGCCGCGCCAGACGCTGGAGTTCTTCGGTCTGCGTGACGATATGCGTGTACTCGAACTGATCCCTTCCGGCGGCTGGTACACGAAGATACTGGCGCCCGTGCTGGCAGAAAAAGGCGAACTCTACGTGGCCATCGGTACCGCCCGGGCGCTCGAGCCGATGATCAAGGACGTTCCGGCCCTCGCCAAGGTCAAGGTCGCGCAGACGGATGCCAAAATGGCACCGGCCGCAGGCCAGATGGGCAAGTTCGACCTGGGCGTGTTCTCGCTGGGCGTGAAAAATCTGGATCTCGTGCTGACCTTCCGCAATTACCACAACCTGACACCGTCAGCGCGTGACAGCCTCAACCGCGCCGTGTTTGCGGCACTGAAATCCGGTGGCAGTTACGGCATCCTCGACCATACCCGCCGGCACAATGAGCCGGAAAACACTGAAAATTGGCGGCGCATGGATCCGGTACTGGTGATCAAGGAAGTCCAGGCGGCGGGCTTTGTGCTCGATGACTTCTCGAAACTGCACTACATACCGGACGATGAACTGCGCTACGAAGTCGGACGGCGGTCGGTGACCGGCAATAGCGACCGCTTCGCGCTGCGTTTCAGGAAGCCCTGATCAGCTGGCCGGCAGAAAGCGCGCGATGCCGGCCATGCACTTTGGGGCGAGCAGCGTACGCGCGACGATCGCGCCGCTCTCAAGGTCGAGTTTCACGACTTCGCCGCTGAACCAGTTGCCGGTATAGGCGAAACGGCCGTCGCTTGCGTCGATGATCGACCAGCCAAAACCGGGCAGCGGGTAACTGCGCAGCCAGACGCCGTCCTGCGTCAGGGCATCGATGCGGTTGCCCATGCAGACCATCAGCGCACCGTCGGGTGTCAGTGACAGGTCGAAGTGCATCATGGTCCGGTCGCCCTCGGTGCCGCTGCGCAGATCCGGCAGCTGGCATCCGTTGGCCAGATCAAACTGCATGAGCCGGGGTCCGGTCTCTGACACATAGAACAGCCGGCTCTGGTCCGGTGACAGCACCGAGTGCGTGACGCCCATGCTGCCGCTCATGCCACCGTGCACTTCCGGTTCCAGCATCTCGACCAGTTCGCCGTCAGGCGTGTAGCGCCACAGGTAGCCATCGCCCAGATGGGTACGGTGGCCCGGCAGCGGCCGATGGCGTGTGGTCAGCGGCTCCGGCTGGTGCTCGCCATCCAGCATTTCAGTGAATAGCAGCGTACCGTCGGTCATGAAGTGCACTTTCGAAAAAGCACGGTGATCGAACTGCAGGTTGAGCAACTGCCGGCCGTCGGGGCTGACGCGCACCGTGGTCCACGCCCAGGGATCCTGGGCCCAGAGCGTGCCATCGGGTGCAAACGCGAGGCCGTATACCAGGTGCGTGGTGCCGGTCAGCCACAGCACGCCCTTTTCGTTGAGATCGGCATCGAACTGGATGATGCGTCCCTGTCCGGCGTGATCGTCCTGCGCATTGTTGAGCAGTGTGGCGCCAATCAGCACATCGCCGGGCGCAAAGGGCTGGAGTGTGGATGCGGGCCGCAGGTCGTTGCGGACGCGCAGGGCCGTAGGGTCTACCGGGAAACCGTTGTCGTCAGTGCTGGTCATCATGTCATACAGGTCCGCTGACCGGTGTCCAGGTGCGCGCGCGACGTGCGCGGCGCTCTTCGGCGGATTCGCCATTGTGCGCCACCGGCTTGCCCGCCGGCAGGCGTTTGGGCATCTCACGCAGGCTGTTGACGTTGATCATCGAGTGGGCACCACGTCTGGATAACAGGACGGCGGCGACCAGCGTGCCGCATTCCTTGCAGGCCAGGAAGTCCACAGTGCGCAAACCGAAGCGGTAGCGGCGCAGAAACTCGGGGTGCACAAAACGAAATTGCATCTCGCCGGCCGGATCGGCAGTGGTACAGGCACCGTGGCCACGGCAGAAGCTGCACTGGCAGCGCTGTACGATCCATTTGTGTACCGGCAGGGCAGTTGCATAGGTGTATTCGATGGCACCGCAATGGCAGCTGCCTTCATAGGTAGTCCGCTGCAGAACTTTGACGGTGCGCGATTTCTTTTTGGCCGGACGGCGCACCGACGCTGACTTGCGGGTTTTGCTCGCCTTGCTCTTCTTCACAGCGCCTCCGCTCAAGGCACGATCATGCAGGCTTGACCCTGTTGTTTGAGGGTGGCGCAGGTGCTGCGTGCCTGCGCGTCGCTGGTCGGCGCCGATCGCAGCCGGTATAGCTGGTCTTTGCTGCCGCTGACGGGGGCATCAACGGTGATTGCCCCGGGCAGCAGCTGGCTGAACTTTGACTGCAGCAGCGTGCGTTGCTGAAGGGCGCGCTCGCGTGTGGAGAAGGCCCCGAACTGCACGCGGGTACTGCCTGTGCTGGCTTTTGCTGCGGCGGCAAACCGGACGTTGGATGCCTTGCTGCGGGCGGGTGCGGGCTCGGTGAGTGCCGCAATCCGCTGACGAGCTTCAGGCGCCTCCGGCGCGTCGGGATACTGCAGCAGGAAGTTCTCAAAAGCCTCCCGGGTTGCGGTCCGGGTTGCCGACTGCCAGATAAACCGGCGTTCGAGATCCAGCAACTGCTCCAGCGCAGCGTCGGCATTCGGCCCCATCGGGTGAGCCTGCAGATAGGCGCGCAGTGCCTCGGGAGTCTGCGACTGCCGGGCCGCTGCCCAGTCCTGCTGTTCACGCAGATCGTCGAGGCGCAGCCGCGCCTGACCGGCCAGCGCGCTGTCCGGGTGCTGGCTCAGAAACTCGCGCCAGGCGGCTTCGGTATCGGCCTGTCCGGCAGCCCGGAAGTCGTCTTCCGGATTGCTGCAGGCGGCCAGCGCGGCGGCGATCACCATCAGGCTGGCGTAACGTGAAAGCGATCTCATCGGGCCTTGCCCTGCTGTAGTGCGCATTACGCTGCTCGCTGCCGGAACCGTCAGGCGCGAATGATCACGCCAGCGGGCCGGACTGTCCACACCGGAGGTGCATCATGCACGAACCCGCTGGCCGGGCCGGGGTTGAATTCAGAGGATATAGCGACTCAGATCCTGGTTCTTCACCAGTTCACCGAGGTGCCGGTTGACGTAGTCCAGATCGACGCTGATCCGCTCGCCATTGCGGTCGGCAGCTTCGAATGAAACCGTTTCCAGCAGGCGCTCCATCACGGTGTGCAGGCGGCGTGCGCCGATATTTTCCTGCTCACTGTTCACGTGGAACGCGATCTCGGCCAGACGCTGCACGCCGCTGGCGGTAAAGCCGACCTCGACGCCCTCGGTGGCGAGCAGCGCAGTGTACTGACGCGTGAGCGAGGCATCCGGTTCGGTCAGGATGCGCACGAAATCGCCGGTAGACAATGCCGACAGCTCGACCCGGATCGGGAACCGGCCCTGCAGTTCGGGAATCAGGTCCGAAGGTTTGGAGGCATGGAATGCCCCCGAAGCGATGAACAGGATGTGGTCGGTTTTCACCATGCCGTACTTGGTGCTGACCGTACAACCCTCGACCAGTGGCAGCAGATCGCGCTGTACGCCCTCGCGGGAGACGTCCACGCCCTGCGACTCACCGCGCCGCGTGACCTTGTCGATTTCGTCGATGAAGACGATGCCGTTCTGCTCCACGTTTTGCAGAGCGGCTGTTTTCAGATCCTCTTCGTTGATGAGATGGCCGGCCTCTTCATCGATGAGCAGCCGGAATGCCTCGCGGACCTTGAGTTTGCGCGAACGGCGCCGGGTACCGCCAAGGTTCTGGAACAGTCCCTGCAGCTGGTTGCTCATCTCCTCCATGCCGGGCGGTGCCATGATCTGCACACCCATCGGAACAGCGGCGACTTCGATCTCGATGTCCTTGTCGTCGAGCTTGCCTTCACGAAGCATCTTGCGAAATTTCTGCCGGGTGTCGGAGTCGCGAATTTCGCCGGTTGCCGACTGCCCGGGCGGCAGCAGCGCATCGAGCACCTTCTCCTCAGCGGCATCCTCGGCGCGGTGCCGTACTTTCTGCACTTCGCGCTCGCGGGTCAGCTTGACCGCCGCATCCATCAGGTCGCGGATGATGCTGTCGACTTCGCGGCCCACATAGCCGACCTCGGTGAATTTGGTGGCCTCGACCTTGATAAATGGCGCCTCGGCCAGACGTGCCAGGCGACGGGCGATCTCGGTCTTGCCCACGCCGGTTGGACCGATCATCAGGATGTTCTTCGGTGCGATCTCCTCGCGCAGCGGTTCATCAACCTGCATGCGCCGCCAGCGGTTACGCAGCGCAATGGCGACCGCACGTTTCGCCGGATCCTGGCCGATGATGTACTTGTCCAGTTCCTGGACGATTTCCCGCGGTGTCATCTGTGACATGTCTGGCGATCCCGTACCGGCCCCCCTTTTATCAGGGGGTCAGGGTTTCAATGGTGATGTTCTGGTTGGTGTAAATGCAGATCCGGCCGGCGATCTCGAGGCTCTTGCGCACGATCTCGGCGGCGCCGAGCTCCGAGTTCTCCAGCAGTGCGCGGGCTGCGGCCTGGGCGAAAGGTCCGCCGGAGCCGATGGCCATCAGGTCGTCTTCGGGTTCGATCACGTCGCCGTTACCGGACACGATCAGAGAGCGTTCCAGGTCGGCGACGCATAGCAGGGCTTCAAGGCGCCGCAGGCGCCGGTCGGTACGCCACTCCTTGGCCAGTTCGATAGCTGCCCGGCTGAGGTTGCCGTATTGCTCGAGTTTGCCCTCGAACAGCTCGAACAGCGTGAATGCGTCGGCAGTGCCGCCGGCAAAACCGGCCAGTACCCGGCCATCAGCCAGGCGGCGAACCTTGCGCGCGTTGCCCTTGACGATGGTGTTGCCCAGCGTTACCTGACCATCGCCGCCGACGGCGACCGTGCCATTCCTGCGCACCGAAACGATGGTGGTGCCGTCAAACTGCTGCATCAATGCGCCGTCCCGGAAAACTGCTGGACACTCC
>JBIJCV010000075.1:0-7329 GCA_044344525.1 Gammaproteobacteria bacterium
TCTGCATCGATCTTGCCAACGACCAGCACCTGAAATCCGTGCGTCGACTTGCAGAGGCGCTGGGTCGATACGATTGCAGGCTCAGCGTGCAACTCACCGCCGGCTTCGGCAGGGTCGTTCCACCCTTTATCCTGCCGGAATGGTGGACCGACGCACCGTTGCCGGAGCATCTGCGACCGGTATCCGCATCGACCAACGATAACCACTATCTGCCCGGCAAACGGAAGTTTGATGCCCGCCCGCTGACCACGGAGGAGGCGGCAGCCCTGGCGCAAAGCTTCGGGCCGGCGGCACGGCGCGCCCGTGAAGCAGGTGCAGCCTGCGTTGAACTGCATGGCCATGAAGGCTATCTGCTCGATCAGTTCATGACCGGATTGTGGAATCGCCGTGATGATCACTACGGTGGCAGCCGGGAAAAACGCCTGAACTTCGCCCGCGAGGTGATCGCGGCCATCAAGCGCGACGCCGGTGAGGATTTTCCGGTGATCTATCGCTTTGGCCTGACCCACTACCTGCCTGACGGCCGTCAACCGGAAGAGGGCCTGTGGATTGCGCGGGAACTGGAAAAAATGGGCGTGGATGCCCTGCATGTCGATGCGGGTTGCTATGAAACCCATTGGTGGCCGCATCCACCGCAGTACCAGGAACCGGGCTGCATGGTGTCGCTGGCGGCACAGGTCAAGGCACAGGTGTCGATCCCGGTGATTGCCGTCGGCCGTCTGCAGTACCCGGATCTTGCCGAGCAGGTACTCGTTGAAAACAAGGCGGATTTCATTGCGATCGGCCGCGGTCTGCTTGCGGATCCGGATCTGGTCAACAAGATTGTGGCGCGCAAGGCCGACGACATCATTCCCTGCATCGGCTGTCATGAAGGTTGTCTCTGGCAAATGGCGGAGGGCAAGCCCACCAGTTGTTCCGTGCGGCCGACCACCGGGCACGAAATCGAATGGCCCTTGCTGCCACTCGGCAAGAAAGCCTCATTGCTGATTGTCGGTGGCGGTCCGGCGGGTATCGAGGCAGCGCGAGCCGGCGTAGAACGCGGCTTCGACGTGACTCTCTGGGAGGCGGGCGAGCAACCCGGCGGCAACCTCATCCCGGCGGCGGCACCTGCTTTCAAGCTGGATATCGCCCGATACCTGGCCTATGTGCGACGTCTGGCCAGCGGATTGCCGATCACGCTGGTGCTGAACAAACGCGCCACGGCAGCCGACATCGTGGCGTTTGGCGCCGACCATGTGGTGCTGGCGACCGGGGCAAGCATGGAAGCGCTTCCGTTTCAGACCACCGACACGGTCAAGGTGCTGTCGGCAATCGACCTGCTGACCGGCAAGGCGGCGATACGCGGCGACAACATTCTGGTCATGGGCGGTGGCGAGGTCGGCTGCGAGACGGCTGTGCATCTTGCCCGGCAGGGCAAGCAGGTGACGCTCAGTACCCGGCGCGGCAAGAACAAGCTCTGCAGCGATGTCGTCGACCGGTCCAACCGCGACATGCTGCTCGCGATGATCAACGATGCCGGCATTCGCATACTCGAAAATGCGATACCACTCAGGTCTGCTGCCAACGGCATCGTGGTGGAGATCAGCAAGGACAGGCGCGAAGCCAGTGCCGGCACACGCACCGAGCGGGATGAACTGGTGGAGTTGGTCAATGCCAACGCCAAGGGTGGCATCAGTGCAGGCGCAGACGATAGCGGGCTGGATGGCGAGACAATCGTTGCCGCCGACAGTCTGGTGTTTGCCGGTCGCATGCTGCGTCAGGATGCGCTGGTCGGGGAGCTTGCGGAACTGGGCTGCACCAGCAATATCCTCTGCGCCGGTGATTGCGTGAAGGTGGACTCGATCATGGGCGCCGTCTGGGCGAGCTTCAACGCCATCCGGAAAATTGCCGGGAGTGAAGAGCCGGCTGCACCCGAGGCAACTGTCGCCTGAGATTATTTCAGCCGGACGCCCATACGCTGCACCAGCCGTTCGCATTCACCAGTCTGCCGGGGAATGTCGGGCAGGGGCGCAGCAGTTCACCGGCAGCACCACGAACATGGATGCAGTTGGCGCAGTTCTGCTCCGGTTTGTGGCTGGCTGCCAGCGGACTGCCGGCGGGCACATCGCGCGTGTCCGGGTAGTACAGCAGACTGCGGGCCACGGGATCGCTGGCACGCAGTTCCCGTGTGCCGGATTGTTCTGCCGAGCTGCAACCAGCGACGGCCAGGGGTGCAAGCAACACAGCTGCCTGCAGTACATCGCGGCGGGTCATGCGGATTTCAACGCTCATCGTTTGGCCTCTCCGTCAATCAATTGCAGCACCTGGCGGGCCAGCAACTCGCCGATACGCGGATCAGTATTGGCCGGCTGCCAGAGTTCCCAGGTGCCGGTGTATTGCCCCTGCACCGGCCGGTCCTCATCCGGAGCGCCCCTCACCGGGTCATAACCCAGATGCCCGAACGCGGACACATCGAAGCCCAGTGATGGATCCGTATCCTGCAGGGGCTGATTGATCGGCATCTGGCGCGGCGGCGGGTAGGGTCGCTGATCGCCGCAACCGCCCATCGTCAGACAGCAGGGTGCTGTCGCATCTTTGGGTCCACCCTCGACTTTGCAGGCCGTATTGATCCAGATCCCCCAGTAATCGGCAAAGGGATGGCCAACCCCGGGATAGGTTTTGTAATCGAGTGACTCGGCACGCAACCAGGATTTCCAGCCAATCTCCTTGGCGATCTGATTGGGCACCTCGACCAGATTCAGCACACTGTCGGTGACGATCTGGGTGAAGGTCACCACGATGTGACCGACACCGCGCGTACGGAAAATATCCAGCGCCTGCCAGTAAAGATACTGATGATCGCCGCCCGGAAACTCACGGTTGCTTTCGTACAGCCATGCATCACCAAGGCTCTCGCCGCGCATTTCCCGCGTACGCTCCAGCTTGCCGCCGCCCGGTCGCATCACGGTGATGGCGGGGTTCTCCACCCGGCGACCCATCCAGCTGCCCAGTATGTTGTCAGCCCGCATACCGGGATAGCGACGCAGCAGTTCTGCCTTGATCAGCCCATCCATCAGCACGGTGTCGTTGACCTTCGGATCGTAGGTCTGATTGCCGTCACGAATGGAGTGATTGACGATCAGCACCGCCGTGTCAGCGGGCGCTACCGCCGGGTTGAAACCGGCGATGATGCCGTCCACCATCGCATCGATCAGCAGCGGATCCTGGATGAGCGGATTGGGACGTCCCAGCAGGGGCACCGGCGAATCGGCCTTCGGCTCACCCAGTGAACGGGTCCAGTTCGGTGGCTCAACCGGGTAGCTTGCCCGCATCAGATCAGTGGGATCATTCACCCAGCGCACTTGCACGTTGGTGCCGTTGCGACGGTTCCAGTCGTCGACCATCCGCCGCGTCATGCTGACCACGTCATAGGTTTTCCAGAACCGCACGCCGGAGGTGGTCAGGTCCACCATGATGATTTCCCCGGCGCCGCGTTTCAGCAGTCGCTCGCCGGGCCCGTCGACGTTGTACCGCTCGGGGTTGCAATGCGGCCATGGGCCACCATCTTTCTCGCTGCCACAGTAGGTCAGCGGTGAACCCTTGGCGGTTTGCGGTCCGTAGAGATAACGCGGCCAGGGCAGCCGGTGTATGTAGGTCTGCGAACCGAGCCAGTGCGCAACATCCGTCAGGAACTCGATACCGCGTGCCTTGCCGCTTGCATCGAGCCGGCGGGTCATCGCTTCGAACTGCCGATCGGTGATGTCAGCCGCCGGGTCGACTCCGCCGATGCGGCCATTCTGGAAGTCGTACTTCTTGTGCTGGGTGGCGGCGTTGGCGTAGGCCTGACTGTCACCGGACCTGACCACCGTTGGCCATGTTTTCGGATTCCAGATCATCTGCTGAAAGATGATGTTGTTCGGGTCGTACTGAAAAAACTGCAGTGAATTGTCGAAGGTGTTGCCGATGTCGTTTACTTCGGAGCCACCGTGTACAACGAACAATACACCGACCTTGCGCTGTGCCTCCGCAGCGTGAGCTGACAGCATCAATAATGCGCCCAGGGCAACGCCCGCCCATTTGCCGATGCTGTTCATCAGTCGTCACTCCTGCCCGATGCAGTCCGGATCCTAGGCTGACATTGATCCGCGGCAATGGGAAGGTGGCTGGTGTTGCCTGTCAGCAATCGGCAGCTGATGCCCGACCGGCAGGTGGTGTCCACCCGGCAGGTGTGCCCGGAGCTGCATGCACATGCTCTGCTATATTTCTGCGCTGGTTTGCAAAGTGAAGAGTGGATCTCCGCATGAACGTCGATGTCATTCTGTCTCCGGACTCGTCGCCGTCCGAAATTTGCGAATTGGGTCTGCTGGCAGAACGTTACGGTATCAATGCGGTCTGGAGTTCAAACTACCCTTCCTCACGCGATCCTTTTCTCACCCTGGCGCCGCTTGCGCTCGCCTCAACTGCGATCCGGCTCGGGCCTCTTGTGGTCACGGCCTATGAGCAACATCCTTTCAAGACGGCCAAAGCACTGGCCACGCTGAACGAGCTCTGTCGCGGGCGGGCAAATATCCTGATCGGTGGTCCGACCGGCGTGAATGCAGCCATGGGCATGGGTGTCGGGCGGATGGTCGGACGCGTGCGCGAGAGTGTGGAGGTGGTCAAGCGCGCCGGCCCCGCACAAGCGCTGAATTACCAGGGCAAGATTTTTCAGGTCTGGAACTATCATCCTGCCTGGGCCACGGACGCACCGCCGCGTATCTACGTCGGTGCCAACAAGCCGCAGATGATGCAGATGGCCGCGCAGGTGGCGGACAACATCATGGTGGGGGATCCGCTGCCGCAACGCCTGACCCGCACCATGGCCATGCTTGATGGCTATCTCGCAGAAGCAGGCCGCAGTCGTCAGGCGTTGCGTATCAGCGGACTCGTGGCCTGGCATATCAAACCGGACCGGGCGCAGTCGATATCCGAAGCGCGGCAACAGCTGGCGCTGCGCGGCATGCTGGATCCGTGGTATCTGGAGGAATTCCTCAGCAAAGATGAGTGCGATCTCGTCGACCAGAAACGCAATGCGTTTTTCAGGGCTTACAAAAACAGGACGGATGTCATTGCCGATGTGCCAGAGCCGATCCTGCAGAAGCTGGTGGACAACCTCGGTCTTGCGGGGACGCCGGCTGATCTGGATCAGCACATCGAGCGTTTACAGCTGCTCGGTCGCCTGGGCCTCAATGAAGTCGCGCTGAAATTGCATGATGATCAGGCCAGTGCCATTCGGCTGATCGGCGAGCGGGTAGTGCCAGCGCTGACGCGCTAGAGCAACGTATATGTAGGAGCGCCTTCAGGCGCGATCCGAATTTGCAACAATGATCGCGCCTGAAGGCGCTCCTACGGGAGCGGGCTCATCGTCATGATCTCGTCGGCCAGGCGGTCGGCGATGTGTTCCGGGTTGAGGTCGCGGTATTTTGCCTGCAGGGCACGGGCGGCGTTCCGGTAGCGGGAGTCTGCCAGTATCCGCTTCAGGGTCTGCAGTACATCCGCTGTACCGAACCCGCCGGACATGCCAAGCCCCATGCCATTGCGGGCGATGACACGGGCCTGCATGAGTTGCTCGATATGACCGGGCAGCATCAGCAGCGGTACGCCCGCAAGCAGGGCCGCACTGCAGGTTCCACGGGTGGCGTGATTGATGCAGAGGTCGCAGGCAGGCAGGAGAGCATCCAGTCGCACCGGGCCATCCACCACACGCAGGCCGGGTCGTTCGATCTGTTGTCTGCTGGCCGCTGGCAGACCGGGTGCGGAGACGATCACATCATGGTCTGCCGGCAGCTGCGCAAGTGCAGCCATGGTCGGTGCGAACACCGGCACTTCCGGACGGATATAGGCGAGAACCCGGTGGCTTGCCCCTGCAGCCCAGTTCAGTGGCGCACCGCTGTCGGTCTTGCTCAGCGCGCCGTAATAACTGGCCTCACCCCGGTCCGGGTAATGCTCCATTTCCTTCAACGTGCACAGAAAGTCTTTATCTGTAACCAGAAAATCCCTGAAGGCCTTCAAGGGATCACGGCCTTGCATATGCAGGGCGGTATTGATCGTGGCCAGCATGCGTGATTCCCTGGCCGCCATCTCCGGCGCATGCCCGTTCTCCCAGTAGCGCAGTCCTTGCAGCGGCGCGGTGGCCGGTGGCACATCGAAGCTGCCGCCCATGCTGAAGCGCCTTAATGGCATGCCATGCGAGGCCAGCAAGGCAGTAGGCGCTGCCTGGGCGACCAGCACATCTGGCTGTACCCGGCTAAATACCTGCTGCCAGTTGCCAATCAGTGAGGCGAGGGTTTTGGCCTGGTCGTAACCGCAGTGGTACAGGTCATCGGCATAGATCAGCGGCCGGAGTTTCGGTGTGCCCGGCGGCTGTTTGCCCGGCGAGCGAAACGGCGCCTGGAAGACCTGGAATCTGGCTGCGCCGCTGAATGGCGCCATCGCGGCCGGGTTGCGCAGGGCCATGTGTATGGTCGCGCCCCGGCGGAGCAGGGCTTCGGCAACCGGTGCAATCTGGGTCACATGGCCAAAGTTGCGGCCCATTTCCCAGGCAAAGAGTACGCGCACGGCCATGCTCCCTAGTGAAACCTTCGAAACCTTCGCCCCGGCACCTCAGTGGCACATCTGACTGGCCCGTTGCACGGTCTCGCGGACGGCAGTTGCGAGCGCCGGTTCCTGCTCGGCAAGTTCCTGCGCGCGACGCGCATGTTCCTGCGCACCGACAGCACAACCCCGGTCGATCAAAACATTGGCGAGATTGTTGTGTGCGGCCAGATGGTCAGGCTGCAGTTCAAGCAGGCGATGATAGCCGCTCTGTGCGCCGGCGAGACGCCCGGCAGCGTAGTCACGATTGGCGCTGGCAAATAATACCAGCGGGTCGTCCGGCCAGCGGCGCAGGGCGGCGGCATAGCTGGCATCGATTCCGGTCGCTGACAGATGTGCTTCGCTTTCTGTCACCGCGCGGATATAGCCGGCAGCGGTCGCTGTCGCGGGAATGTGCCCGGCCGGTGTGATCGTTGCAGCCCAGTTGCCACCGGCCTGCCAGCTGTGCAGAAAATAGCCTTTGCGCTCCAGATGGCGGCGTTTTGTTCCGGAGCGCAGCACGAGTAATTCGCGTTCCGGTTCGTAGCCGATCACCACGGCGTAGTGCCAGCGGCGGATGCCCAGCGCGCCCATATCCTGCAGCACCAGCACGGGGTTGCCGGCTTCCAGTTCGGTACGCAGCGCCGTGAAATCTGGTGGCAGCAGCCGGGGGATACGGCCGTGGCGGCGCGCTGCTGCCAGCATCTCTACCTGCAGGCTGCCGCGCCGTGCCGGGAT
>JBIJCV010000124.1:0-5506 GCA_044344525.1 Gammaproteobacteria bacterium
GCTGCGAGTGCGCTGCGTTGTTCGGCATCAAGTACCAGTACGTCAGTGGTCATTGCGAGCCCTGTCGGTTCAGCGTGGAATATCCGGATGGATAATCTTGTCGTGATCGGAAATTCATCATATGGCATGGATTGAGGCGGAGTACGGGTCCAGGCGTGGCCTGGCCCGGTTGGCAAAAGCGAATATCACGCGCATATCTGGCGGATTTGGCCCGTATCAACATATCGATTTTGCACGTGTTTCCCATCTGGTATTTGTTTGCAAAGGCAACATATGCCGAAGTGCATATGCTGGCGCATACGCCAGTCACCTCGGTATATCGGCCGCATCCTGCGGAATTGAGGCCCGTGAGGGCGATTTCGCCAATCCCCGGGTACTCGGGATAGCCGGGAATCGGCATATCGAGCTTGGCGCACATCGTACGCGGCGACTGGATCAACAGCACTTTGGTGCTGGTGATTTACTGGTCGGCATGGAACCGGTGCATCTCGTGCCAATGCATGCGGTGGCTGGCAGTTCTCAGCTGACCCTCCTGGGTTTGTGGGGCGTCCCGCAGAGGCCGTATATCCACGACCCATACAGTGCATCCGATGCCTACTTGCTGCGTTGTCTGTTGTATATCGAGACCTGTGTGCGCGTACTGATCGATAGGATTCGCTCACACCAGGCCGTTCCCGGAAAGTTGTTGTAGAACCGGCTACTGACGGTTCATCGACGATATCGATCCGCTTGCCTGCTGATTCTGTGGCGTCCTGATCATGGCAGATCTCCGCTGTGGTTTGGTGACAGGGGTGGGTGGGAACCTGTCTATGGTTGCGGCGTAAAGACAGCTGACCATCAGGCATTGAATCCAGAAGAAAGGATAATAAAACACGGTGACAAAGCTGCTGCTTATCAGCAGGCCTACGGTACTGGCATCGAGGCCATAGCTCAGGCCGGTCAAAAACGGGGCATCGTGGCCGTTTGCGAGCTGGCGCACTTTGCGGGTCACGCGGAAGGTTGTCCAGATCAGCCATGAGAATCCGGCCAGCCCCAGAAACCCGAGTTCGGTGCCGCACTCCACGAATATGTTGTGCACCATTTTTGAACCAGCAATTTTCGGTGTGAAGTGCTTTTCGTAGTAGGGCTCCCAGTTTTTCATGCCCACGCCGAGAACCGGATTGTCCTTGATGGCTTGCCAGCCGTGCTGCCATCGCTCCAGTCGGTGCAGCGAGGTGACATCGCTGCCCGATTTGTTGATGCGCATCATGAATTTATCGGGAATATTGATGTAGGCGATGCCGGCAATGGCGGCGATGATGATGGCCGCTTTTATGAAGTACTTGCTGCGCATGGCCATCCATACTCCTGCACCGACCAGGCCGACCAGCGCACCGCGTGAGGAGGAGGCGATTGCCGAGCTGATGCCGGTCAGGATGACCAGACCGATCACGAGTTGTGTGGTGCGACTCCACCGGTGACGCAGGGACACTGCAACCCCGAGCAGCATGGGGACAAAAATGCACAGCTCGATGCCAAACTCGCCTGAGTTGTGAAACCAGCCGGGTCCTCCGGTGACTCCCCATGTGGCAAATGTAAAACCTCTGGATGCCCAGCTGATGAAACCATGCTGTGTCATCTTGAAATTGGCGAGAAAAAACAGGCCAATAAAGAGGAACAGCTTGACCTCTGTGTTGACCGCGCGTCGCACAACGAAATAGATGATGATCCAGTCGAAGAATGCGCGCCAATGTGAAAACGACAAGGCAGGGCTGCTGGCCGCAACAGCCGACAACAGCACCATGCAGGACATGATAATCAGTCCGGTTGATATACCTCCGGAATCAAGTCGCTTTTGTCGTT
Source organism: Gammaproteobacteria bacterium (assembly GCA_044344525.1). GTDB lineage: Bacteria > Pseudomonadota > Gammaproteobacteria > Steroidobacterales > SHZI01. Next base: position 1,843 of record JBIJCV010000124.1, read on the forward strand.
CCTGTTCGGCAAAGACGAATGTCAGCGCCAGAAAAAGTACTGGCCAGGGAATAATGTCCAGGACCGGATAGAGCGATTGTGGGCGTACGTACTCGAAAAACAGATAGCCACAGGCGAACCAGAAAGATTTTGGCTGTTGGCGAGCAGCGCCCCATATTGATTTGAGGTTTAGAGAAATCAACGCGTCAACCGGGACATCTTTCATCACATTTTCACTCTATTCGCCGCCATGCACACGCAGGCATGTGCGGTATGCCGCCAGATAGCGCTCGGCACATAGTCGCGCGGTATGGCGGGTGCGCACCCGTTCCATGGCACGTGCCAGTATTGCTGTGCGCTGGTGGCTATCGCCAAGGACGCTGCGGATGGCTGCAGCATAGGCTTCAGGACTTTGCTCAGTGACCGGCCATCCACAGCGGCCGTCGTCGAGGAGGTCGGTCAGTCCGCCAACCTGATGGGCGATCAGTGGGCAGTCAAGACTCATTGCTTCCAGTGCGGTTATGGGCAGGCCCTCGTGGTCAGAGCACATGAGCAATGCATCCAGCGCTGCGATGTAGGGGTGTATCCGGTCGATGTTGCCCAGAAACGTGAGTCGGCCGCGTAGCGGTATGGCCTGATCGGCAAGTACGGTACGTAGCGGTCCATCACCCAGGACGAAGAAATGGACGTCCTGCAACTCTGGATCATCGACCAGTAGTCGTGCGGCGGCAATAAACAGGTCAATACGTTTGACGGGTACCAGTCGGCCGACAATACCGATACGGCGCCTGGCTGCGGCGAAACCGGGGATAAAGGTTTCTCCGGCCGCAAATGGGGTGAAGGCTTCAGGGTCAATGCCGTTTTCGATGGTAATGAGCTGCTCGCGCTGGAAGTCGCCTCTCAGTTTGTTGGCCAGATCATGCGTTACGGCGACGATTCGCCGCTGCAGGTATCGTCCTGTCCAGTTATCCAGTAATCGCATGAGGCGCTGGCCAGCGCTTTGCCACGCGTTGTGAGTCTCCGGGGCGCCATGTACGGTGCGCAGGCTGGGAATATTGTTCAACCAGGCTGCCAGGCCGCCCAGGATGTTCTCCTTGTGGCGGTGGGTATGCACAATATCGGGCTTGATCTGTTGTAAAAGCCTGTGCATGGCGAAGAAGATCGCTGGTATCGAAAGACTGGTTTCCGGGAACAGATGTACGGTGATGCCCTCGAGTTCAAGCCTTTCCGCCAGAGTCCCCGGGTTCAATAATATGACGGTGACGTGGTTGCCCAGTTGGCGCTGGGCACGGGCAAGCATGTACAACTGTACCTCTGCTCCTGCCCATAGGTCTCCAGAGGCAATATGCGCTATCGACAGGCTCATGCCGCTTATCTTACAGATTACGCTGTGGGGGGTTACGGTGCGGCCACAGTGTAACGCCGGGCAACCCGAGTGGTTCATGCGCGGTCATGCGGCTTGGCTCATGATTGAGCGGTCGGCCAGTCAGAGGTGGTGTCGGTGAGGTGGAGGCAGTTACCCCCGGTAGGGGAGCCGGTGCGCAGCGTATTGGTGCAGCGCGAGGTCTTTCCTGGCGTTCATCCAACGCGAATGTTGTGGACAAATTCCGGCACTGCTGCCCTGGCGCTGGCACTCCGGGGTGCAGCCGACTGTTGTGGCAGATCGGGTGGCGAGGTGCTGCTGCCGGCCTATACATGCCCGGATGTCTTGTCAGCTTGTTTGTGGGCCGGGTTGCAGCCGCAGTTGGTGGATCTTGCCCCTGATGCGCCGTGGATGGATCTGGCCGCGGCAGAGCGGGCAGCAGGGCCGCATACGGCAGCAATCGTTGCCATCAATTTCATGGGGATCCGTGAAAGGATGCCTGCCTTGTCCTCGATTGCATACCGTGTCGGAGCGGTGCTGGTGGAGGATTCTGCGCAGTACTTCCCCGAGGACACAGCAGCGTTATCAGCGGACTTCACCATAGTGAGTTTTGGCAAGGGCAAGCCGGTCAGTACCCTGGGAGGCGGGGCATTGCTGGTGAAGGAATGCGGGCAACAACTGCCGGTATTGGCGGCTCCCAGGCGCACATCGCTGGTGCCGATCCTGCAGCGACTGGTCTATAACGCCGTCATTGCACCGCAGATTTATGGTGGCATGGTGCGTATACCGGGTCTCCACATCGGCGAGACTCACTACCAGCCGCTGCTGGAAGTGAGCGCCATGGATGGCATGCGGCGCAGCTGGCTACCGGCGAATGTCCAGCATTGGTGCACCAGGGAGCAATCAGCTGCCGGCCAGTTATCGGCTGGACTTCTGCTGCTGCGTGATCAAGGCGTGGTGGATCTGGCGCGTCTTGACGCAGGTACGCGTCTGTTGCGCTATCCGTTACTGCTGCCGGCGGAGTCGCTCACGGCGCGTGCCGAGCAGCGCTTGCGGGCCGCTGGTCTGGGGGCATCGCGTCTATACCGCAGGATACTGCCTGAAGTGGCAGGCGTGCCCATGGAAAGCCTGAGTTGCCACGGTGATCTCGCTGTTGCACGTATGTTTGCGAGCCGCCTGTTGACGCTACCCGTACATTCCGGCGTCCGTGCAAGTGACGTGTGCGCCATGCTGAACATCATCGAGGATGTACTGCGCTGAAAAAGTGCTGTGCTGACCTTAGAGAAACCCGCTGTTGTCATAGTCCCGCTGGATAACCCGTCCCGGGTTGCCCAAAACCAGACAGCGGGGCGGGACATTCTGCGCTACTACGGCACCGGCGCCGATGGTTGCTCCATCACCGATCTCGATGGCAGCGCAAATCTGCGCGTGTGCACCGATCCAGACAGCCGTACCGATTACAGGACCATCAGTCCCGGATACAGCATCGAGTCTGACATGCTGCTGTATTGAGCAGTGTGACCCCATTCGGCAATGCGCTACATGTATGGCCCCAAAATGGCCTATGTACAGGCCAGGTCCGATCTCTGCGCTTTGTTCCAGGTTAATGCCGTAGGCAAGCCTGATTCCGGCGGCCAATACAAGGTAAACGGGATAGAGCAGTATCGCTGCTGGCCATCCGGTATTGCTGTTTCGCTGGCATCTGAGCCAGCGTCCAAAACGGTACACAAACAGGGCCTGCAGGCCGAAGTTTTCAATCGCGAGCCGCAGCCAGTCAGTCGCACGTGGTGCAGTATCCCGGCGATGGAAGCGCATGACATCCGCCTTGATGTCGCCGAACAACTAGCTGCCCCGAGCGGCCGCGACGCATTGCTCGCTATCGAGCGAGGCCTGTTCGCGGAGCATCGTGTTGTCGAAAGTACGGAGTACCAGCCGGGCAGGGTTGCCCTGCATGACTACGCCGGCCGGAATGCTTTTCGTGAGCGCAGTTCCCGGCAGCAACGTGACGCCGTCGCCGACAGTGATCGACCCGTATACCATGCAATCAGCACCAATCCACACGTTGCGTCCGATCTCCGGCAGGCCGCGATCGGCAAGGCCCATGCCGATTGTCGTGCGCGGCCCGATAACCGTGCCACTGCCAACCCTCTTTGCGCCGAATATGATGCATCCATGGTCTGCAAAACTCACTCCGCCCTCAATCTTGCTGTGCCCAAGGATGTCGCTTTTCGTAAAGATCTTGATAGCCCATTCGAGCAGGCTCAACGGCATACCGATGAGTCGTAGACGCCAGTTCCGCTGCTCGATCACCATCCACCGCGT
>JBIJCV010000004.1:0-17309 GCA_044344525.1 Gammaproteobacteria bacterium
AGCCAGTCGCCCCGCTGCACCACCAGCGGCCAGTTGCGGGCGCCCCCAGCTGGGGGCTGGCCCCAGTTGCCGCCCCGGGCGACGAACTGGCCCTTGGCGAATACCAGGAACTCCTCATGTCCCATGAGGGGACCCCAGGAGATCTGCTTGAGGTAATCCAGGTGCAGCACCTCATCACCGAGGGTGATATCGGCGTGGAAGTGCCGGGGCGAATGCTCGAGACGCCGGCCATCACGCTGGCGCTCTGGCCAGCCGAAGTTCACGTCGTCGGCGGCCTGGACCCACCGGATGGGCGGGACGGACGCGCGCGTCCAGTGCTGGCCGGCGGCATCCAGCGTCGGGTCCGCCAGGCGTCGCCAGAAATCCCTCGAGGAAAACTCCCCGTCCTGACGGTGGTCCAGCACACCGGTGTAAGGGCCACCCCGGATTTGCGACCAGTAGAAGCTGGACGAGTCCCTGATGGCGACCTTGATGGGCGGGAGGGGGCATACCGGGTTCGGGCGCGGGGCCGCCGGCAGCGGGATGAAGCGGGGCGCCCGGCAGGCGGCACGTTCCGCACCCGTGATGATTGCATCGACCATAAAAAACCCTCCGACTGGGAGGGTCGACGCTTCCAGCTTGGTTGCTCCACCGTGGAGCCACATTCGCTTGCGCGAACCACCTTGCCCGGAATGGCAGGTTGGTGTGGGCGTCGACCCAGCTCTTAATGTAATTTCAGTTTACGCCGGGCCCGCTGCCGGGCCAAAGACGGCTTGGCTATGTCGATGTAACGTTCGCCTTTTCTAGCGCCGGGCCAGCAGGCTCAGCCGCGAGCGAACAGGCTGCGGTATCGGCCGGCGGCTCCGCCCTGATCCAGCAGCAGATCACGGAAATCATCTACCGCCATCACCCGGCCAAACAGCAGGCCCTGCGCGTAGTCGCAGTTCAGCGCCTTCAGAAAACGCAGCTGTTCTTCCGACTCCACGCCTTCGGCCACCACGTCGAGGCGCAGGGTGTGCCCCATCTCGATGATCAGCGCAACAATAGTGGCCTGATCGTGACTGGTCGTGGCGTGGCGGACAAAGGATTGGTCGATCTTGAGGGTGGCAACCGGAAACTGCTGAAGCGCGCTGAGTGATGAATAGCCGGTGCCGAAGTCATCGATGGCCAGGCGCAGGCCCATCTCATGCAACTCGGTGAGGATGCGCGTTGTGCGCGCCGGATCCTCCATCAGCGTGGTCTCGGTGATCTCCAGCTCAAGGCTGTCGAGCGGCACACCGTGCTGGCTGCAGATGGCGCTGACCCGGCTGATGAAGTCGCGCTGCTTGAGCTGGCGCAGCGACAGGTTTATGGAGATCCGGCCCGGATTGATGGCGCTGTCGCGCAACTTGCGATAGTCACGGCAGACCCGGTCCAGAACCCACTCGCCGAGTTCCAGAATCAGGTTGCTTTCCTCGGCCAGCGGAATGAACTCCGAGGGCAGCACCAGACCACGGTCAGTCAGCTCCCAGCGCACCAGCGCCTCGGCACCGGCGATCGAGCCGTCGCGCAGATCGATCTTCGGCTGGTAGTGAACGCGCAGCTCATTGTTCTCGAAAGCCTTGCGCAGACGGCTCTTCAGCATCAGCCGGTCAACGGCGGCGGCATTCATGTCCGGGTGATACACATCGAGTGCGCCACCGCCCTGGCGTTTGGCACGATAGAGCGCGGCATCGGCATTGCGGATCAGGTCGATGACGTTGTTGCCGTCGCCGGGATACAGCGAGATCCCCGCGCTGACCGTGGTATAGATCTGGTGCCCCTGAAAACTCAGCGGCTCGCTGATCGCTTCCTGCATCAGGCGCGTGGTGGCAACGACCTCGGCACGAAGATTGCGCCCCGGGTCGAGGTTGTCGAGCACCACGCCAAATTCGTCGCCGGCCAGACGGCCGATGACAGAACCTTCCGGCAGCAGATTGCGCAGCCGTGTGGTGAGCGTTTCCAGACAGAGGTCGCCTGCGGTATGGCCGAAGGTATCGTTGATCTCCTTGAATTTGTCCACATCCATGTAGATCAGCGCCAGACGATGCTTGCCACGTCGCGCACGCGCCAGCGCACGCTGCAGCAGATGCTGGAACTGCATGCGGTTGGGCACCTTGGTCAGCGCATCGATGCGGGCCAGATAGCGGATGCGCTGCTCGGCGAGTTTGCGTTCGCTGATGTTGTGCACGGTGATCACATGGCCGCGGAGCGCCGGGTCATCACCGCCGAGCTCCGCGCTGGTATAGGTCACCGGGATCGCCTCACCGGCCGCATTCAGGAATGTGGTCTCGCGTGTACGGTCCTGGTTGTCGCCCAGGGAGAAATCCGCACGCTGGTTTTCCGCAATCAGGCTGGTGACCGGTACCCCGCGCAATTCAGCACTGCTCCTGCCGAGCAGACGTTCGGCGGCGGGATTCACCCGGTTGATGCAGCCATCGGTACGCGTGACGATGAGCGCATCCCTGATGGTGCGAATAACCTGGCTGAGATATTGGTGCGAGCTGCTGGCCTTCTGCAAAGCGACGCGCAGCCGCTCAAGCTCGTCGGGCAGGCTGTGGACTTCACCGGGCCTGGATGGCTTGAGTTCACCGACATGGTCGCGGTGCGTGAGTCGTTCGACCGCTGCAGCAAGTTCCGTGATGGTCTGGCTCCTGCGCCGGAGCCGCAGCCGGGTATGGATCAGGCCGGCGAGCAGAACGATCACGAGCAGCCCGATTACCGCATTGGCCCACACCGCGCCTGCTGATGCCGCGGCATGCGCCGGCACGAAACCACTGGCGGTAACCAGCAGGGCAAACCGGAGTGCTTTGAAACGCAACTGCATAGACCGGACGATGTACCACGCGGGTCATTCCACGTGGCCCTAGCATGACGACCGGGCGCAGCCCGGACAAGTTGCTTATGGCATATCGGCCGGCTGACCACCCCCAACTGTGGTGCAGCGCGCACGCATCGGGCGTCCCGGGGCTTAGAATGCAGGCCTCGCCATTTGGCGTCGGGGCCACCCCGGGCATGGGTTACAAATGTGCGCTGATCGTCGACGACTCGCGGACCGCCCGCGAGGCGCTACGCCGCATGCTCGAAGCGCACGAACTACGGGTGGAGACGACCGAATCAGCCGAAGCCGCGCTGGCATACCTGACGGTGCATCGCCCGGATGTGATCTTCATGGATCACATGATGCCGGGCATGGACGGGTTCCAGGCCGTAAAGGCGATCAAGGAAAACCCCGCCACGGCCACCATCCCGGTGATGATGTACACCTCGCAGTCAGGCGACCTGTATGTAGGGCAGGCCCGCGCACTGGGCGCTGTCGGCGTACTGCCGAAGCAGATCAAACCCGTCGAAGTGACTGAAGTGCTGCGTTCCCTGCGCCTGCTGCCAGGCTCTGAACCCCTGCATGCCCGACGCGCCAGCGACAGTCCGTCCGGGCTGTCGGGCATCGAGTCGGTGCATTCGCCCGCTGACTGGTCTGATCTGCATCGCTGGCTGCAGGAAATGCTCGCCGACCATAATCGGACTTTGCGTACCGACCTCGAAGCAACCGTCCGGCAGGCGCTGGCCGGGCACCCCGAAAATCCGGCGGCTGAAACAGGTCTGGCTGGCCGCAAGCTGCAATTGCCGTTCTGGCCGGCTGGCGCACTGGTAGCCGTTCTGGCGGTGGTCGCTGCGGTTTTTTTCTGGCTGCATCTCGATTCGGAAACCCGCTGGCGCGCCGTCGCGCGCCAGAACCTCGGGCTGGTCAGGGCACTGGGCGAACAACAGGCGGGCAGCACGCTGATTTCCGGGCCGGTGCCACCGGTGATGAGCGCTGCAGCGCCCGCCGCAGCGGATCGTTCCGCCGGCATTGCCGCGGCGCTCGAATGGAGCGTCAATCAGGCGGCCAGTTATCCGCCGGATGATCTGCCGCTGGGCGACACGCGACTCGAAATGCTGAAAGGACTGCTCGAACGCCTGGATGCGCTGGGTTTTCGCGGCACGGTTCGGCTCGAAAGCCATGTCGGCGATTTCTGCATGCGGCGTACCGGTGATGCCAGCTGGAAGCTGGCGCCGGATGAATTGCCGATATCACGCTGTGACCGCCTGGGTCTGCCGGCCAGTGAAGCACGCACCGAGTCTGGCCGGCAGTCAGTGGCTTTTGCCAACTTTCTCGCTGACCCTGCCATCAACGGCGGGCCAGTCCGCATCGAGACTGAGGCGTTCGGCAACGCCGAGCCGCGTGTGCCCTATCCCGTGCTTGCCGACGGCGTCATGGCCGGCGAGTGGAACCGCGCAGCGCGGGCCAATCAACGCGTCGAGATCCGCCTGCTCGCCGATCCGGCCGGATAACGTGTAATCTGGCTCGCCCGCCAGGATCACACCTGGCCAGAACAACAAGCGTCGAGGTAAACGCATGGCAGATCTGCTCGAAACCCGGCTGCTCAAACTGTCGGCACCCGAGGCCGCCGGCCTGGTGCGCGGCGGGCAGCGGGGCGTGGAGCGGGAGTGCCTGCGTATCACACCGGAGGGCCGGCTGGCCCAGACTCCGCATCCGCAGGCGCTCGGCTCGGCACTGACCCATGCCTACATCACTACCGACTATTCCGAAGCGCTGCTCGAGTTCGTCACCCCGCCACAACTCTGGAACTGGCAGACCATCCAGTTTCTCTGCGACATCCACCAGTTCACGATGGAACGCATCGGTGATGAACTGCTGTGGCCGCTCAGCATGCCGTGCCGGATCAGCAAGGATGCCGACGTACCGATCGCGTATTACGGCACCTCGAATATCGGCCGCATGAAAACCATATACCGACGGGGCCTCGGCAATCGCTATGGCAGCATCATGCAGGCGATCTCCGGTGTGCATTACAACTACTCGCTGCCGGATGCTTTCTGGCCCCTGTACCAGCAACTCGAGGGCGACAGCTCCGGTCTGCAGGATTTTCGTTCAGCGGGCTATCTCGGTGCGGTACGTAACGTGCGACGCATGGACTGGCTGCTGCTGTATCTGTTCGGCGCTTCGCCTGCACTCTGCAAGAGTTTTGTACAGGGCCGTGAGTCCGGGCTGGAAGAGCTGGATCCTGCAACACTGTATGGTCCCTGGGCCACCTCACTGCGCATGAGCGATCTCGGTTATCGCAACGATGCACAGGCAAATCTCGTGGTTTCGGCCAACAGTCTTGGCGAGTACATCCGGGACCTGAGCCAGGCCACACACCTGCCCCGGGCGGAATATGCCCGCCTCGGCGTGCAAGTCGACGGCGAGTACCGCCAGCTGAATGCCAACCAGCTGCAGATCGAAAACGAGTTCTACAGCACCATCCGGCCCAAGCGGGTCATACAACCAGGCGAACGGCCGACCGCGGCACTGCTCCGCGGCGGTGTGCAATATATCGAGCTGCGCGCGCTCGACATCAGCCCCTCGGATCCGGTCGGCCTCAATCAGCGCGAGCTGCGTTTTCTGGAAGTCTTCCTGATCTACTGCCTGCTGCTTGAAAGTCCACCCATCTCTGCCGCCGAACAGGAGCGCATCGACCGGAATCACGGCCTGGTAGCACGGCGCGGACGAGAGCCGGGCCTGCGTCTGCTGCGCGGTGATGGTGATATCCCGCTGCAGGCGTGGGGAGTCACAATCTGCAACGAGATGGTGGCCGTCGCCCGGCTGCTCGATCCGGACGGCAAGCAGGGACACGTTGAAGCGGTCCGTCATCACGCCGGGGCCTTGGAAAATCCGGCCCAGACGCCCTCTGCCACGCTGATCGCAGAACTGCGCGACAAGCAGCTCTCGCTGGCCGCCTATGGCCTGGATCTGGCAAAGCGCACCCGGGAATACTTTTTGTCGCTGGGCACCGATCTGAACCAGCATCGTGACGCCCTGCTCGCTGAAGCCGGTGATTCACTGCGCAGACAGGCGCAGATCGAGTCCAGCGATGTGCTGGATTTTGATGAATACCTGAAGCGCTACCTGGCGTAACCCGGGACGGTCATGCGCGCCGCGTGACCGACCGCACTGTCGTTGTCTGGCACGGGCGTTTACACTGACTCATCTGCCGGTCGGCGGGTGGGGCCCGAACATGTCACGGCTTTTTTTCAGCGCCTTCTTTACGGGTCTGTTGCTCACCGTACTGGCCGCCAGTTTCTGGCCGCTACCTGAGCACATGCGTTACCGTTCTTTGACAACCGTACTGCCGGATGGCGGGCGTCAGGAGGATTTCATCATCCGCTGGCCCGAAGACCGCATCACGCAGAACGGCAAGGCTGGCGTCGAGGTGTCGGCAGATGCCGCAACCGGCGCGGCCGTCCTTGAAGACAGCGCCGGGCAGCGGGTATCGGCGGAAACCTTTCGCATACGCGATACAGACGACAACGTCATCGGTGTCGCCAGCCGGATGGCCGGCACCGGTGGTGCCATCGCCGATACCAACCGCTCGGCATCGAACTGGCTGGTGGTAATACCGGGCCGCGGTGCGATCTTTCTGAGCCAGCCCGATGCATTCGACACGACGGCCCGTCAGCGCGATACCTTGAACGGCATGATGGTGCTCAGCGCGATGCAGAACCAGAGTGTCTGGGACAACAGCAAAGAGCGGCGGGTCACGGCCTCCACACCCCGCTATGCCGGCAGGATTCTGCGCGGCACCAGCGAATTTGCCGGACTTGCGGGCAGCTTTACCGAAACCTGGAAACTCGATGGCATCAGCCCGGACGGCGGGGCGTATGGCCGGATCGTCCTGTCCACGCTTGGCGAAAGAACGGAGTGAAGATGCGCTGGGTGATCGGCATTCTCGGTCTGGTACTTGGCGCTATCGCCGGAGCAGCACTGCTGCTTTTCAATCCGCTGACTGTGCGTGGGCCACTGCCATCCGTGCAGGCCAACCTGGTGCCGGACAAGAGCTATCGCATGGATGATTACCGTGGCATGCCCCCGGGCATGGCCAGTCTGCTCCGCGGCGGCACACGCTCCGGTGATCACGCACTCGCGGCGCCGGCACTGGCCAGTCTGCGCATGGGAATTGTCATTTTACCGGCGGGAGATGGCCGTCCGGCCGCGCTGGCGGTCAAGGTTTCAACGCTGGCCGAGCAGAATTCACTGTGGCGCGCCCAGCTCGGCACCCTGGATGACTGGAACATCTTCTGGCCCGGCGAGGGCAGTGTCTTCGCCAGTGGTTACAGCAATTACTGGCCGCTGATGCAAAGGGAATTCCTTGCGACGCTCGGCGGCGACGACGTCGAAGCCGAGGCGGCTTATGCACTTTCTGCGCAGCCGCCTTCAGGACAGCTGACCGGCGTCAGTGGCGCCGCTGGCCGCTATGCTGGTTATATCGGTGAAATCCGTGAAAGCCTGCTGCCAGCCGTCTCAGGCGAGCCAGGCTGGCAGCTGTCGATCAAAGCCAGCCCGCCACCGCTAGGCAGCCGCTGACGCGGCGCGCAGTTCTTCGATCATCCGGCGCGTGGTCTTGACCGGCCGGCCTGCCGCCGCCGTGAAATCCGACTCGACGTCGAAGGCACCGTTGCGGACACACTGAAAACACCCGGTAAGCATGCGGGCAACGTCCCGGCCACGCACCGCGATTTTTTCATCCTGCATCAGCAGGGCGATGTTTTCTTCGTCACTGAGCGTCTGGTAGCACACCTTGAGACCCAGCACTTCGTTGGCAAGCTGAACCAGCTCTGCCTGGCTCAGGTTCTGCCCGACGAGATTGAAGGTCTTGCCGTTGTCACGGTCGCTCTGCGCGAGACGGGCGATCGCAAATGCCAGTTCGTCGATGGTGATGTAGCCGCATTTGCCGTCACCGCCAACATTCCGGTACACCCCGGCAGTATTGGCATGAATGATGTGGCGCAGATCCATCTCCAGATACAAACCATTGCGTGCAATCACCCAGTCGAGACCGGAAGATTGCAGGTCTTGCTCCGTCTGCCGGTTTACCTGCTGCGTGCCCCAGAACCAGGTGTCCTGTTCCTGGCCGTTACCGATGACGCTGGTGAACACGATCTTGCGAACACCGGCCTGGCGGGCCGCTGCGATCACGTTCCGGTGCATGAGTACGCGATCCCAGTCCCCCACCGGCGCCGAGATCATGATCAGCGTGTCGACACCGGCAAGCGCCGTTGCCATGCTCGCTACCGAGTTGTAATCACCAGAACGCCTGTCGATGCCGGCAATCTGCAGCTTTTCCGGGCTGCGGGCGATGGCCACGATGTTGTCTGCCGCCGTATCGGCAAGCAGTGCGCGCAGGACAGCGTGACCCAGCCGCCCCGACGCCGCGGAGACGGCATAAAAGGTGCCAGATTTATTTTTCACGACACGTCCAGACATCAGACACCTCAACCACTGTCAGCCGGGAAAATAAATCTGGCACCTTTTAAAGTGACTCGGCGATATCCTTGAACGGTATCGCCATGTTGCGCAGTACCGCCCGATCCGGCTTTGCACCGCTCGCAATGAGTTTCTTCGACAGCATGAATTCACGCGGGCTGTTGATTGCGTATACCGCCGCCAGACGGCCCTCTTCCAGATAGAAGGCAGCGAAGGACCGCGATTCCGGATCACCGCGCACCACAGCCTGTTGACCTGGCGCCGACAGACCGACGAACTGCAGCTTGAGATCGTACTGGTCCGACCAGAACCACGGGATCTGCGCGTATGGCTCCAGTTTGCCAAGTATGGTGCTGGCGGCGGTCTTGGCCTGTTCCTGTGCGTTGTGCACCGACTCGAGGCGCAGCCGTCGGCCCAGCAGGGCGTTCGGATGATTGGTGCAGTCACCGACAGACAGTATGTCGGGATCGCTGGTGCGGCAGAACTCGTCCACCACAATGCCGTTATCACAGGGCAGGCCCGCAGCTTCGGCGAGTTCGACATTGGGCAGAATACCGATGCCGACGATCACCAGGTCGGCAGGGATATCGCTGCCATCGCTCAGGGTCACGCTCTGCACCCGCGCAGCGCCGTTGAAAGCCTGGATACCGGTATTGCAGCGGATATTCACCCCGGCCTGCTGGTGCACGCGGGCAAAGAAATCGGAAATCAGTGGCGCACCGCCGCGCGCCATCACCCGCTCGGCCAGTTCAACCACGGTAACGTCCAGACCGCGCGTGACCGCAACCGCAGCCACTTCCAGGCCAATGTACCCGGCGCCGACGATCACCAGTTTTGCCCCCGGCCGGAAATCGTCACGAATACGATCCACGTCCTCGATGTTGCGCAGGTAATGCACGCCGGTCAGCTGTGCCCCTGGCAGCGAGACCTTCCGCACCCGACTGCCGGTGGCGATCACCAGCTTGCTCCACGGCACTGATGCCCCGGTGCTGAGGGTTGCCGAGCGGCTGGCGCGGTCGATGGCCGTTACCCGGGTCGACAGCCGCACATCCACATCATGTTCGCTATAGAACTGTTCCTGACGCACCAGCAGCCGTGGCACATCGAGTTCACCGGCAAGAAATTTCTTGGACAACGGTGGCCGCTGATAGGGCAGATAAGGCTCCTCACCAACCAGAACCAGCTGGCCCGAATAACCACCCTGGCGTAATGAGACGATGGTCTGGCCTGCCGCATGCCCGGCTCCGGCGATCAGGATGGTTTCAGTCATGGTCTCTCTGGCTCCCTTGCGGCGGGCAACGACACGGGCCCGTCATGCATCGAGTTGTCTGCTGCGAGCGGATTATACTGTCGCGTATCACCCGCAGCAGCACAGCTGCGCAGACGTTTCTTTTCGCATCTGTTACCAGCAGGCGGTCGCAATGATTGGTGCCATTCGTATTCATGCCTTCGGCGGACCCGAGGCCATGCAGTGGGAGCAGCTTGAGCTGCCGCCGCCAGGCCCCGGCGAGATCACGATTCGCCAGACCGCCATCGGCCTGAACTTCATCGATACCTATCACCGCTCGGGCCTCTACCCGCTGACGCTGCCCGCCGGACTGGGTACGGAAGCCGCTGGGGTGGTTGAAGCAATCGGCCCCGGGGTGAGCGGCTTCAGCATAGGCGAGGCGGTCGGCTACACCGGTCTGCCACCGGGCGCGTATGCAGAAAAGCGCAACTGGCCGGCGGAGCGCACGCTCAAGCTGCCGGCAGGCATCAGTAGCGAGATCGCCGCCTCGTGCCTGCTCAAGGGGCTGACTGCCTGGTACCTGCTGCGCCGGAGCTATCGGCTGCAGGCTGGCGATGCCGTGCTGCTCTACGCTGCCGCCGGTGGCACCGGCACGCTTCTCGCCCAGTGGGCAAAGGCGCTGGGCGCAAAGGTGATCGGCGTGGTGGGCTCTCCGGCCAAAGCGGAACTGGCCCGCGCCCACGGCTGTGCCGAAACCATTCTCAGCAGCGATGCCGATTTTGTCGCCAAAGTGAAATCACTGTCTGGCGGTGGCGTTGCCGTGGTGTATGACTCGATCGGCAAAGATACTTTCATGCAGTCGCTCGACTGCCTGCGCCGGCACGGCACCATGGTGAGCTTCGGCAATGCCTCTGGGCCGGTTGCACCGTTCTCGCCGATGGAACTGGCCAAACGCGGCTCGTTGCACCTCACCCGCCCCTCACTGTTCGATTTCATCGCCAGCAAAGCCGACCTGGATGCCGGCGCCGCTGAACTGTTCGGCGTGATCAACAGCGGCGCAGTGAAGATCGAGATCGGCCAGCGCTACGCATTGCGCGATGTCGCGCAGGCGCACCGCGACCTGGAAAGCCGCAAGACCACCGGCTCAACCGTACTGCTTCCCTAAAAGGTGTCAGATTTATTTCCCGTTACTTCCACGCCTTTCCCGACGTGATTACCGATGCCAACGGCGTCTACCCTTGCGATCTCTATCAGAGCTTCGCAAGGCTTTCATATGGGCAGGCCGCCGCGCTTGCTGTTGCCGGGGTTTCCGCACCATATCGTGCAGCGTGGCCATAACCGCAACGCGGTATTCATCGAGGCCAGTGATTACGCGTACTACCTGAGGAACCTGCACGAATGGAAGCAGCGGTATGAGGTCGAGGTTCATGCCTGGTGTCTGATGACCAACCACGTGCATCTGGTGCTCACACCGCGCCAGCAGGACAAGGGGATCTCAGACCTGATGCGGCGCCTGTCGGCCCGGCAGGGCCGGTATGTGAACCGGCTTGAGCGTCGGCTCGGCACGCTGTGGTGCGGCCGTTTCCACAGCAGCATCATCGATACCGACACCTACCTGCTCGCTTGCCTGCGCTATGTCGAGCTGAATCCGGTCCGTGCCGGCATAGTCAGCCGTCCCGCCGACTATGCCTGGAGCAGTCACCGCGAGCGCATGGGGCTTTCGCCGCCGGTACTGCTGGATGCGGATCCGGCAACCATGCTACTTGGCGAAAGTATTGCGCATCGCCGCCGCGCCTATGCGCAGTATCTATGTACCGCGGCTGATACAGCCGAGGAAGAACTGATCCGCAGTTCCGTGCACCGTAACCAGCTGACCGGCGGCAGTAGTTTCGTCAGCGAAATTGAGCAGCGCACGGGACTGCGGATCGAAAACCGCGGGCGAGGTCGACCCGCGCGGGGAAAATAAATCTGGCACCTTTTTAGGTACCTTTTTACCGTTCGAGTTTGGTGATTTTCGAGCCGTCCAGCGACACACCGGCCATCAGACCTTTCTGCCCGACCATGAAAGCCACGATGGGCTTCTTGAGCGTCGCGGTGTCGATGGTGCCGCTGGCGCCCACATCGATCAGCGTGACGCTGCCATCGACACCGGCTTTCCAGCCATCGCTGGCACGAAACTGCTTCAGCGCTTCGGTATCCAGAAACACCATGATGATGTCGCGCTTCTGGCCACCGGCCTGCAAGCCGACCGAGCCGGAAAAGATGCTGTAGTAGCCGCTGGTCTTGCCGCCGATGCGCAACGCGCCCTCGCCACCCTCACCGGCAATCACAAAACCGGCCTTGATGACCTCGGCAAACACCAGCACGCCCTTGGCTTCGGCCAGGACCGTCGCCGAGCCCGGCACTTCTGCCTTCAGCCTGCCCAGCGCTGCATTGACCTTGGCATCGATCTCGGCAGCTGTGGAAGCATTGGCCGCAAACGGCGCGCTGAGGCACAGCAGTGCAGCCATGCAGAACCATGTACGGACTGATGTCGTGGCGGTTTTGTTCATCATTGACTCTCCTGATCTACGCGAAAACGGAAAAATAAATCTGGCACCTTTTAACGCATCGTGACGAGTTCTTCGGCGGCGGTCGGGTGAATGGCGACGGTATCATCGAAGTCGCGCTTGGTGGCGCCCATGCGGATCGCCACGGCAAAACCCTGCAGCATCTCGTCGGCACCCGGGCCCATGATATGGCAGCCGACCACTTTCTGTTCCACCCCGGCGGTGACCAGTTTCATGCGCGTCTTTGGCTTGCGGGTGGTCATGCCGTTCCACAGCGGCACGAAAGTCGAGCTGTAGACCTTTACCTCAGCGCCAAACTTTTCACGGGCCTCGTGCTCGCTGAGTCCGCAGGTACCGATCGGCGGATGACTGAAAATCACCGTGGGGATATTGCTGTAATCCAGATGCCGGCCGGTCATGCCGCCGAACACCCGGTCTGACAGGCGACGGCCGGCCGCCACCGCAACCGGTGTCAGGGCAGCGCGTCCGGTGACATCGCCGAGCGCATAGATGTGCGGGACGTTGCTCAGCTGATACGCATCGGTCGGCACGAAGCCCGCCTCGTCCGTGTGCACACCGGCAGCATCGAGACCGAGATCAGCGGTTGCCGGCACACGCCCGACCACCCAGAACAGCGCATCGAAAGGACCGTGGCTACGACCATCGGCCGTCGCGAGTTGCAGACCATCGGCTGATCGCTGCAGCGCGGCCGGTATGGCATTGCCTACAAAGTGCACGCCATCAGCAGCCAGCGCTTCCAGTACGCCTTCCTGCAACGACTCATCCAGATGCCGGAGCACGCGGGCGTGACGGGCCAGCAGCGTGACCTCCGAACCGAGCGCGCGCAGCGCACCGGCAAACTCGACGGCGATATAGCCGGCGCCGACCAGCGCCACCCGCTGCGGGCGCTGCTCCAGGGCAAAGAAATCATCCGAGACCAGCCCCAGCTCACTGCCCGGCAGATCCGGAACCAGCGGGCGACCGCCAGTGGCGATGATGATGTGCGGCGCTGACAAGGACCGTCCGTCCACCGCAATGGTGTGGGCATCGGTGAACCGCGCGCGGCCCACGACATGTGCGATGTTCTTGCGCGCGAGATTGGTCGCATAGATGCCGTTCAGGCGCTGGATATAGGCATCGCGTTTTGCCTTGAAGCCGGCCCAGTCCTGGCCCGTCACGGTCACATCAAAGCCATAGTCGCGTGCGTCGTGCATCAGGTGTGCAAGGCTGGCGGCGTTGTAGACCAGCTTCTTGGGCACGCAGCCCACGTTGACGCAAGTTCCACCCAGCGCTGCGGACTCGATAACGGCGACACGGGCGCCATATTCTGCCGCACGCTGTGCCGCCGCGAGGCCGCCGCTGCCACCGCCAATCGTGATGAGATCGAACTGTTCCGTCATGTGAATCGCCCTGCTGCTGCGGGAAAGTGGTGGCAGTCTAGCAAGCAGACAGAATGGATTGATTCCCGGCTTGGGAGTTGCGCAAGGTTTCCGTTAGCATTCCTGATCGCGATTTTTCGCCCTCACGCTTCAGGTCACTGTCTTGGATAACAATCCGCTGCTTCAGGAAACCGGTCTGCCGGCTTTCGCCCACATCCGGCCCGAACACATCGAACCGGCGATCCTGGAAACGATCGAGGCCAACCGCAGGGAACTCGGGCAATTGCTGGCATCCGCCAGTCAGACCGATCCGGATTTTGCCGCCGTGGTCCTGCCGCTGGAAGCACTCAGCGAGCGCCTGCATCGCGTCTGGTCACCGGTACGGCATCTGCAGTCTGTCGCCAATGCACCCGAACTGCGCAGCGCCTACGATGCCTGCCTGCCGGCGCTGTCCGGATATGCCACCGAGCTCGGACACAACCAGCAGCTCTACCAGCTTTATCAGCGCCTCAGTGACCGCAAGGCAGCGCAGCAGGAAGGTGTGCGCGAGGGTGGTGCACGTCTGCTGGAGCTGGCCATCCGTGATTTCACCCTGGCTGGCGTGCACCTGGCGGAGGATCAGAAGGCACGCTTCAAGGCCATCATGGAAGAGCTGGCGCAGACCGAAGCCGGCTTCGAGCACAACGTGCTCGACTCTGCAGCTGCCTGGTCACTGCATATCAGTGATGAGGCGCGGGTCAGCGGCATACCGGCACATGTACTGGAACCTGCCGCCCAACTGGCCCAGGAAGCCGGCAAGACCGGCTGGGTGCTGCAACTCGACCAACCCACCTATGTGGATGTGGTCACACACGGCGATGATCGTGATCTGCGCCAGCAGGTTTACCGGGCGTGGGTCACGCGCGCCTCGGACCAGGCCGACTATTCACCCGGACACGACAACAGTGCGGTGATGGAACGCATCCTCGCCTTGCGCCACGAAGCTGCGCAGCTCGTCGGTTACGCGGATTTCGCCGACTATTCGCTGGCCACCAAAATGGCAAAGTCCGCAGATGAGGTGCGGACCTTTCTGCTGGATCTGGTGGCCCACTCGCGGGCCGCAGCAAAGCGCGAGCTGGCTGAGCTGGAGACCTTTGCCGGTTTCAGCCTTGAGCCTTGGGATATCGCCTATTACTCGGAAAAGCTCCGCCACCAGAAATACGCGATCTCGGATGAGGAACTGCGGCCGTTCTTCCCGCTGCCGCAGGTCATGTCGGGCTTGTTCCGTGTGCTCGAAAAACTCTATGGCCTGCGCATCGCACGGGTTGATGGCATCGAGATTTGGGACCAGAACGCCGCCTACTACCAGTTGACTGACAAAAACGACAAACCGGTGGGCGGTTTCTTTGTGGATTTCTTCGCGCGGTCCAACAAGCGCGCAGGCGCCTGGATGGATCAGTGCCTGAATCGCGGTATAGGTGCGGATCAGGCGCAGATTCCGGTTGCGCATCTGGTCTGCAACTATGCCCGCCCGTCCGGGGATCGGCCGTCATTGCTGACCCATGACGAAGTCGTGACCCTGTTTCACGAGATGGGCCACGTGCTCCATCATCTGCTGACGCGGATCGAATACCCGAGCGTGTCGGGCATCAACGGTGTGCCGTGGGATGCGGTCGAACTGCCCAGCCAGTTCATGGAAACCTTCGCCTGGGAGCCCGAGGTGGTCGCGCTCTGTTCGGCGCACTACCAGACGGGTGAGCCGCTGCCGGCAACCGTCTTGCAAAGCCTGCGTGAATCGAAGAATTTCCAGGCCGGCCTGGATCTGGCACGCCAGATCGAGTTTGCGCTGTTCGACCTGCGTATCCATACCGGGGCTGCACCCGCCGACAGTGTGCGTATCGCCGAAATCCTGCGCGAAGTACGCGCCGAGGTGGCGGCCATCCGTCACCCGGAGTGGAACCGCTTTGCCCATGCCTTCACGCATATTTTTGGCGGCGGCTATGCGGCCGGCTATTACAGCTACAAATGGGCCGAAGTGCTGGCCGCCGATGCCTTTGCCGCGTTCGAGGAAGGCGGGTTGTTCAATTTGGATCTGGCGCAGCGCTTCAGGGAGCACATCCTCGAGATCGGTGGCTCGCGGGATATTGCCGATGCCTTCGTCGCCTTCCGTGGCCGGCCTGCGCATGTGGATGCGCTGCTCAAACAGACCGGGATCACCGCGTGAAGCTTGCCACCTGGAACGTCAACTCGATCCGTCAGCGCCTGCCACACGTTCTGGACTGGCTGATCGCCAACCAGCCGGATGTGCTGGCCCTGCAGGAAATCAAGACTGAGGCGGACAAATTTCCACTCGCTGATATCGAGGCCAGTGGCTATCGCTGCATCCTCAGCGGGCAGAAAGCCTATAACGGCGTCGCGCTGATCTCGCGCGAGGAACCAGCCGATGTGGTGCTCGACATCCCCGACTTTGCCGACGAACAGCGGCGTGTGATCGCCGCCAGTTACGGCGACACGCGCATCATCAACGTCTATGTCCCAAACGGCCAGAGCGTCGGCTCGGACAAGTACCGTTACAAGCTGGACTGGCTGGATGCGCTGGGCGGCTATCTGGCCGCTGAACTGAAACGGCACCCACGGCTCGCGGTGGTCGGTGATTTCAATATCGCACCGGACGATCGCGATGTGCACGACCCGGAGTTGTGGCGCGACCAGGTCCTGTGCAGCGGCCCGGAGCGCGAACGCCTGGCGGCGCTGCTGGCGCTCGGCCTGGTGGACACCTTCAGGCTGGCCGAGCAGGCCGAAAAGTCATTTTCGTGGTGGGATTACCGGGCGATGGGCTTCCGCCGCAACCATGGCCTGCGTATCGACCTGATTCTGGCTTCCACCGCACTGGCCGCCGACTGCTCGGCTACCGTCATCGACAAGATCCCCCGGCAACTCGACAAACCCTCGGATCACGCGCCGGTGCTGGCCGTATTTCGCTAGGCTCAGGAACCGCTCTTGCCGTTGACCTCATCCAGGCGCTTGCGCAGGGCCTGCGCCCAGCGGCGCAGGATACGGTCCGCTTCCATCTTGTTCGAGATGCCGTTCTGCCACTGAAAACCGCCGGCATTGCGGCCGGCCTCACGATCGACAGCGCGTGCAAGGATCTGGCTGGTCACCGAATCATAGACTTCCAGATACAGTGTCATCGCGCCAGCCGATCCACTCAGTGTGAAACTGCGACCGGGCTCCATCGTATCCGGTGCGGTGACGTCCAGATCCATGATCGCAGGGCGCAACACGAGTACATCATCTGCACCCGTCGTCACGATCTCATAGCCGCCCTTGGTCTGCAGTTCATCCGTGAACACCCTGAGGAACTCGGCCGACAGCTCGGATTTGATTCTGTCCATTTCCGCCTGCGTGACCCGCTGCCCGCTGCGGTCCTGATCGCGCTGCCAGTTCTTCTGAAAGGTCACCGGACAATCGAGGATCGCAACGCGCTTGTAGCCGCTGAAGTTCACCCCGGGACGCACATACAGGATTTGCGCCGACTTGCTTTTCTGCAGAACCAGACCGTCGGGGCTCGTTTCCGGCAGGGCGTCCTCGGCCGGTGCCGGAACTGGCGCAATGAAGAGCAGAGACAGACACAGCAGCCAACCGCCGGCGAGTTTGTTCATCATGATGTTTCTCCAATTCATGTGCCGGCGGTTATACCAGATGGGTCAGGTACAGGGCCGGTCGTGACAGTTGCCCACAGTCCCATGTAGAGTCGCACCCGTTCTTCATTTGCATCTCAAGGATACCCGACATGAAGCTGATGCCGCTGGCACTGGTACTGACGGCCGTTACGCTGCCGTCCCTGGCACTTGCTCAGGTAAATCCCGCAT
>JBIJCV010000106.1:0-6096 GCA_044344525.1 Gammaproteobacteria bacterium
GCAAGCTGATCATCAGCGACGGGCTGAACCTGTCGGCAGAGGAAAGCAACGCGTTCTGGCCGGTCTATGACAAGTACGCTGCCGAACTCAAATCAGCGAACGACCTGCGTGTAAAGGTAATCACCGACTATGCAGCCAGCTACGACAACCTGTCGGACGCGACTGCCAAGCAGCTGATCAGCGATACGCTCAAGTATCAGGAAAAGGTAGTGCACGTACGCAAGGATTACCTCAGCAAGTTCCGCAAGACGCTGCCCGAAACCAAGCTGGCCCGCTTCTACCAGCTGGAGAACAAGCTGGATGCCATCGGCAACTTCGCGCTGGCCCGGCAGATCCCGCTGATCCCGCCGCGCGCCACTGGTCAGCCGATCGCCCAGCCGGCCAACTGAAGAACACCCCCGGGCTCGTCAGTAATACGGCGAGCCCGGGCTGACTTCGGCTCCTGATCCCCTCGCTATGGTTTGCATCCGGGCACGGCACATAGCCGTGCAGGATGGGTTCAACGTTCAGGGCACCGTGACGCTCAGCTGCCCGTCGGTGATATGCACCGGATAGGTCTGCAGGTCTTTTTCGCCACGTACGGCGTTCAGCACATCGACCAGTCCCGGCGGCCAGTTCGCCCAGTCGATCACCTTGCCGGTGCGCACGTCGAAGCGCGCGCGATGAAAGGGACACTGAATCTTGCAGCCATCTACCAGCTTGCCCTTGGCAAGCGGAGCAAATATGTGGGTACAGTTCGCCTGCGTGGCGAAAAACCCATCTTCAAGGTGGTAGACGATCAGCTTGGTACCCCCGACGGCAAACGGGCGGTGCTGGCCGACGGGCAGATCGTCGACACGACAAACGGTGTGCTGCGGCATGCGGGTATCTCCTGCCATGTGGCGATGACTGGATGGTAGCCGAATCATCGCCGGAATCGTTTACTGTGCTGCTGTCAGCCTGGAGATGCGCATATGTTGTCCGGAATGTTGCTTCCTCGTGTATTAACCCTCTTGCTGGCCCTCGCCCTGACGGCCTGCAGCACGGGTGCCAAACAGGGTGCCGAGAGCGGCGCCAAAACGGGTGCGGTCGGTGGCCTGGTCGCTGGTGCGGTGGGCAGCATCTTTTGGGGTGGCGACGCGGTGAATAACGCGCTGCGTTCAGCGGCAGTCGGCGCCACTTCGGGTGCTGCGGTCGGTGCCATGCATGGCGCGGAGCGGGACAAGAATCCGCAGCCAACTTCAGCGCCCGCACCCGCGACGAACACACCGGTCCACGACCCGGCGATGAAGGCGCGGATCGGTGAGCTGAATTTTGCCGCCAGCGAGGACCTCGCGCACTGCCGCCACGTCAGCGCCATTGCGAAGGCTGAACGGGCTTTCAAGACAGAAACGGATCCGAAGCGGCGCAATTACGCGCTGTTGGTCGAGGCCATCGCCGCCGAAGAGTCGGGCAACGCTGCCAAGGCAAACGAAGTCTATGCGCAGTGGGGCCGCTTCGACCCGGCGCATGCGGATCGCGGCAAAACCCGCAGCGAGGCGCTGGACGGTGTGCTCAAGCTGCAGAAGGTGCGTCAGGACCAGGGCTTGCCGCCGCTTTGCACCTGAGCATATCGCCACCATCCGCATTGATTCGTTGATTGCCGCTCATCCGGGTGCATGCAAGAATCGGTGCCTGTGGGTATCCAGAATTCCAGCCGCGCTGATGTTGCCGCCCCCGACGCCCCGCCGTCGGCGGAAGCGTATACCCGGCGCAGTGAGTACGACGTCACCAATACCGTACGCGTCAGTTCCGTCGATGCGGTACGTGAGGCTGTTGAGGAGCTGTTCGACATCGCCTG
Organism: Gammaproteobacteria bacterium; assembly: GCA_044344525.1. GTDB lineage: Bacteria > Pseudomonadota > Gammaproteobacteria > Steroidobacterales > SHZI01. Next base: position 1,820 of record JBIJCV010000106.1, read on the forward strand.
CCCCGGGGCTTCGTTCGACAACCTGTGGATGGCATTTCACGATTTCCGGCGTCTGTTCCGCGGCCAGTTCGACGGCTATGTCGGTTGCGATACCCTGTATCACGATCAGCAACACTCACTGGATGTAACGCTGGCGATGGCCCGGCTGCTGGCCGGTTATCAGCAAAGCTGTGCAGCCGGCGACCGGCTGGGCGTCGAGCGTACCGTGATGGGACTGATCTGCGCGCTGTTCCATGACTCCGGATACATCCGGCGCACCGGTGAGCGCAATCGCAACGGCGCGGAATTCACGCCCTGCCACATCGCGCGCGGCGCCGAGTTTCTGGGCAGCTACCTGCCGCGCATCGGGCTGTCTGCGTCAGTGGCTGCTGCCCGGCAGATCGTGCATTTCACCGGCTATGAGATCAGCTTCAACGATCTGGAGCTTGATGACCCGCGCGACAGCACCACGGGCCATCTGCTGGGTACGGCCGACATGCTGGCGCAGATGGCGGACCGTTGCTATCTGGAGAAGTGCCGCGACCGGCTGTATGGCGAATTCGTGCTGGCCGGCGTAGCGGTTGAAATAAAAGGGCCGCACGAGCGCCTGGTGCGCTACGCCTCTGGCAACGATCTGTTACGCCAGACGCCCGGGTTCTGGGCAGAGTCGGCGCGTGCACGCCTCGAACAGAGCTTCAATCGTGCCTATCGCTACATGGAACCCCGGTTCAACGGCCAGAATCCTTATATGGCCGCGATCGAGCACAATCTGGCCTATCTGCGCCGCCTGCTTGAGGATGGCCGGCTGGATGGACTGCGCCGCCGCCCACCGGTATTTACCGTGCTGCCCAACCCGATGGAATCCGTGGGTGCGCTGGTCAGTCGGCATCTCGCGAATCTGGATGCGCCAGCCTCCTCGCTGGCACTTGGCTAGCTTCCCGACCACCGGTCAGGCCCACCGTCCGTGCCGATGCCAGAAAAGGCCACGAGGATTGATATGCATCAATGGGCCTGAAGGCGCCGTCGCCCGATAATCGACGATCACGGTCGACAGCAGAGAGATTCCATGGCTTACCAGGACATGCGCGAGTTTCTTGCCCACCTCGAAGCGGTCGGGCAATTGCGCAACATCGACCTGCCGCTGGACGCTGGCCGCGGTACCAATGAACTCCAGTCGCTCATGCGCCACCTTGCCGAGACAAACGGCCCGGCCCTCGTGCTGCGCAACCTGAAGAACTACAACCGGCCCGACATACCCGTGATCTTCAATCCCTTCGGTACACGCGAGCGCACCGCGATGACGATCGGAACAGGCGATCCGACTGCAGCCAAGCACCTTCACGCCGCCGTTCTTGCGGACACATCGCGCTGGATTGCTCCCACGCTGGTGGAGCGCGACCAGGCACCTTGCAAGGCGGTGCATATTCCGAAGGACAGGATTTCGCTGGATCGGGATCTGCCCCTGGTCTGGCTGGGCAAAGAGGGTGCCTCTTACGTGACCGGCGGCGTGGTAACCACCAAAGACCCCGAAACCGGTGCACGAAATGTCGGCTGGTACCGGCTGACCCAACTGTACAACGCCGAGCACCCCACTGGCGGCAGCTATACCGAGGAGCGGCAGAAGCGGTTTCTGTCAGCCTTTGCTTTCTGGAATCCGCCCATGAGCCATATCGGCCTGCATCTGGCCAAGGCCGCGAGGATGGGCAAGCCGCTCGAAATCGCTATCGCCTGCGTATGTGATCCCGCTGTCCATGTGGCCGCCTGTACCGCCGTCCCTTATGGCCAGGACGAATTCGCCTATGCGGGTGGACTGCGCGGCGCATCGGTCCCGCTGGTCCGCTGCGAAACCGTGGATCTGGAAGTGCCTGCCACAGCCGAGTTCGTGATCGAGGGTGTTTTCCAGCCCGGCGTACCGCAGGAAACCATCGGCTGGCATTCCAATACAGTCGGCTACTACGACAAGGTCCAGGTGTTTCCGGTGTTTGAGGTGCAGCACATCTCGCACCGTCAGAACCCGTACTGGTATGCCACCATCGAAATGATGCCGCCTTTTGATCACAACTTTCTCGGCCTGATGCCCATCGAGGGCGAGATTCTGGCAGACCTGCAAAACAAGATTCCGGAAGTACGGGACGTGGTGGTAACCCCCAACCTGACATATATCGTGCAGTTGTCCGTCGACGGCGCGACCAAACCACACCCGGAGTTCGGCAAGTATGTGCTGCACGCGGTGTGGGGCGCTGCCGGCCGGTGGGGCCGTACCGCTAAATTTGTCGTCGTCGTCGGCCCCGACGTCAATCCCTATGACATCACAGCCGTTGAGTGGGCCATGCAGACGCGCGTGCAGCCCGTCAGCGATTCGATACTCAACACCTCAGGTCAGGCGATGGTGCTGGATCCGTCAGCGCCCAAGGGTGCACAGGGCTTCGCGTTGCAGTCCGAACAAATCGGCTTCGACGCCACGATCAAGATACCCGAACGGTTTTCTGACTATGCACCGGTAAGCCAGGCCGATCCTGCAGCAGTGCGGGAAATCGCTGTGAGGCTGGCTGCCGCGCTGGCGTGATCACCATGACGGCTTGACCGTACCCAGAAACGCCACTGCGAGTACCAGCAGGTAGAGCAGCACGGCCCATGCCATGGTGATGTTGGTTGCCCGGGTCACCTGTTGCTCTTTTTCTGGCGTCGAGCCATCGGGGCCCATGTTCAAGATCATGGTGAACGGCTGGAAGACCACGTCGATGCCCAGAACCACCCAGAAAATGAGGCCGAACAGCAGCAGCTTTGCGGCAAACCAGTCGACCGCGACAGGCGTGTCGTTGAACAGGGACAGCGTCCCGACAGCGATGAAGAAGCCGCCCAGCAGCAGCTCGCAGAGCTGATTGATGCGGAGAAGCCTGCGCGCAAGGACCGTACCCTTCCAGGCAACCACCGCCAGATGCAGCGCACTCCAGAGAATGCCCACAGTCCAGGCGAGTGCCAGCAACCAGTCAGGGCTCGGGTACAGATCCAGATTTCGGGCCAGCTGCATACCGACCGGAAGAATCAGCGCGAAGCTGAGGCGCGGGAACTGGTCGATGAGGAAGCCCAGCCGGATCAGCGTTGCCCGCGTCTCGAAACCGAGTTTTGGATTCTTCAAGAAACTCATGATCAGATAGACGCCCACGTCCGCCCCAAGCCAGTAGACGAACAAGACGATGTGGAGCCAGGTCCACAAGAGATGCGTATCCATGATGTCTGCTCCGGTCTGCTATGGCGCCATGACTAGCGGTCTGTCGATCAATGCAAACACTTAATCGGACCAGCTGTGGGCTTCAAGCATTGCGATTGATCGTGAAAATATTGGCCATACCGGCTTATGCGAAGCGTAGGTGCTGGTAGCCGGGTGGCATTGATGCATATCAATGAGCGTCGGCAGCCCCATGCGTGACAAAGCAATGCCGCAGCCATCACAAACGTCGAGATGCCAATCAGTAACTGCCAGGTCGTCATTGCCCGACCATTGCACGGAGCCCCGCACGCTGAGGACTTCAGACTGCAGTACAACGACCCATCGCGGGACGGTGCCTTCAATCTGGGCCTGGCGATCAAGAAAAGCGCAGTCATGAAGGGGCTGGTCGTCTTCGACTACGAGGACCGCCGGCGGGACTTTCGGCAAGGCGATTGTTGTCGTCGGAGCAGAACGCATATTCTCCTAGCGCGCGTTGTCGTTTGTGGAGAAGTGCGCGGCAAGCTCGCTTTTACGGACCTTGCCAAAGTTTGTCTTTGGCAATTCAGGTACAAAGTGGATCTCGCGTGGCAGCTTGTATGGCGCAAGCCGTGCCTTGCACCAGCTGAGCAGCTCCTCGCTACCGACCGGTGTAGCCGCCACCACAAATGCTGCGACTTCCTCGCCATGTACGGCTGATGGCCGACCTGTCACGGCAGCCTCGCGCACTGCGGGGTGTGCAGCCAGCACGCGCTCGATTTCAGCCGGGTACACATTGATGCCACCGCGGTTGATCAGGTCTTTTTCGCGGCCGCGCAGGCTGATGAACCCTGCGCTGTCCAGGCTGCCGAGATCACCCGGATAAAACCAGCCCGCCGGGCTGTGTTGACTGACTCCATCCTCGTCAAGAAAAACGGTGGCAACACCGGGACCGCGGAAACGCAGTCGACCGACCTCGTATCGCGGCAATGCATGATCATGCTCGTCAACGACCTCGACTTCGACGCGGAAGGTCCCCCGACCTACTGTATCGCCATGTTCCGCGAACTCGCGGGGGTGCAGGACGCTGATGCCACCGCCTTCACTGGTG
>JBIJCV010000153.1:0-5009 GCA_044344525.1 Gammaproteobacteria bacterium
CCACAGCTGCTGGTTGCGCGCACGCTGATCGCAACAGGACAGACGGATGAAGGGCTGCAGCGCGTCGGTGCGCTGGTGGCCGAGGACGAGGACCCGCTGTCCGATCTCGCCTACACGCGGCTGCTGGCCGATGCCGGCAGGACTGATGAGGCCCGCGCCAGGCTGGATGGACTGGTCGCGCGTTATGGTGAGCGCACTGAAATCAGCCGCACACTCGCATTCATGGATCTGGCTGCCGGCGATCTGGACGCAGCTGACCGGCGCTTTGAAGCATTGGACCCCACCGGTCAGGAGCGATTTGAGAGCTTCTATTACCGGGCGCTGATTGCCATGCAGAAGGGTGATGCGGAAGCGGCCCGGCGCTACTACCAGCGCATCAGCTCCGGCCCTTATCTGGTGCCGGCACAACTCGCGATCGCCGAGAGTTACCGGCGTGAGGAAAAACCCGAGAGCGCCATCGAGGGCCTGGTGACCTTTGGCAATGATCACCCGGCCCAGGCCTGGGAGGTGTTCCGCTATCAGGCCGAGTTGCTGCAGCTGGCAGGACGTTCTGCCGAGGCGCTGGCCGTATACGACAAGGCCCTCGAATATAAGCCGGCCTCAATTGAAACCCTGCTGGCACGCAGTGCCCTGCTTGAGCAGCTCGACCGGGTCGATGCAGCGCTGGCCGATCTCGAGCTTGCAGTACGGATCGCGCCGGACGACGCCGTAGTGCTCAATGCGTATGGCTATATCCTCGCCAATCGCACGCACCAGAGTCGGGCTGCCTGGATCCATGTACGACGTGCGCTGGAGCTGGCGCCGCATAATCCGCCGATCCTCGACAGTGTCGGCTGGGCCCTGTTCAGGCTGGGACGCTACGAGGAGGCGCGCAGCTATCTGGAGGAGGCCTACGCGCTGTTGCAGGATCCTGAACTGGCGAGCCATCTTGCCGAGATCTACTGGAAACTCGGCGAACGTGAGCGGGCTCGCGAGCTCCTGACCGCCACGCTTGCCGCCTGGCCTGACAGCAAGCCGGCGCAGCAGACTGCCGCACGGTTGCTGCATTGACCGTGTCCACCGCGCAGCGGGGCAGTCTGGCGAACATCCGCCTGCTGTTCTGGCTGCTGCCGCTGCTGGCCGGCTGTGCCACCCGCTCGGTAGTGCTGCCAGAGCAATTGGAATCAGCCGCTGCACGTCAGGAACGCCTGCTCAGCCTGACGCACTGGGAAGCGCGTGGACGGGTGGCCATCAAGTCTGCGGACACGGGCGGGCAGGGCAGCCTCCAGTGGTTGCAGAGTGGATCTGCGGCACTGATTCGCCTCAGCGGGCCGTTCGGTGCCGGTGCCTATCAGATCAACTGGATGCCCGGTCAGATCAGTGTCTCATCGCGCGGTAGCGAAGCGGCGCTTGAGTACGTCGGGCCGGATGCCGCGGAGCGGTTTCTGGCTGAGCAGGTAGGCTGGTCCTTTCCGGTCACCAGCGTGCGTTACTGGCTGCTCGGCCTGGCGGATCCTGCAGCGCCGGCAGCGGCGCAGACTGACGCCCGGGGGCGACTTGAGGAGTTGCAGCAGTCGGGCTGGATCGTGCGCTATGAAGACTATGCGCAGGGCGCTGCCACCTGGTTGCCACGCAAGCTCGTGATCGAGGGGAAACAGTTGCGTGTGCGCTTTGTGATCGACACATGGTTGCTCTGACGACTGCCCCTTGCCGCCATGAAAGCGTAAGATTGCGCCCCGGCCGACGCCAGTGTGATCTTGGGGCGTAGCCAAGTGGTAAGGCAGCGGGTTTTGATCCCGCCATCCGCAGGTTCGAATCCTGCCGCCCCAGCCAGCGTCACGTGAATACAGAGAGTCCTATGGAACTGCCCAACATCTCCATTCTGGCCGGCAACGCCAATCCGGAGCTTGCCCAGCGTATTGCCCGGCATCTGAAGCAGCCGCTGGGCCGCGTGCAGGTCGGCAAGTTCAGCGACGGTGAGGTGCTGGTCGAGGTTTATGAGAACGTGCGCGGCCGTGACGTGTTTCTCGTCCAGTCAACGTGCCCGCCGGTAAACGACAACCTGATCGAACTGCTGGTGCTTGCTGATGCCTGCCGGCGTGCCTCGGCAGCCAGCATCACGGCGGTGATTCCCTATTTCGGTTATGCGCGCCAGGACCGCCGCCCGCGCGCCGCCCGCGTGCCGATCACGGCCAGCATGGTGGCGCGGATGATCTCGGAGTCCGGCATCAAACATGTGCTGACGGTCGATCTGCACGCTGACCAGATCCAGGGCTTCTTTTCCATCCCCGTCGACAACGTTTATTCGTCGCCGGTGCTGCTCGGCGATCTGTGGCGCTGCAAGTACGACGAGATGGTCATCGTATCGCCTGACGTCGGTGGCGTGGTCCGGGCCCGTGCAATCGCCAAGCGCATGGACGATGCCGACCTTGCGATCATCGACAAACGCCGGCCACGGGCCAATGTGTCCGAGGTGATGAACATCATCGGTGAGGTCGAGGGCAAGGTCTGCGTGCTGATCGATGACATGGTGGATACGGCGGGCACGCTGTGTCATGCCGCCTCGGCACTCAAGGAACATGGCGCAAAGCGTGTGGTGGCTTATGTCACTCATGCCGTACTCTCCGGTCCCGCAGTCGACCGGATTGCCGCGTCGGGTCTCGACGAACTGGTGGTTACCGATACCATCCCGCTGGCGGCGCCGGCGATCGCCACCGGGCGGATCCGCCAGCTCAGCGTGGCCGAGCTGCTGGCAGAAACCATGCGGCGTATCAGCCAGGATGAATCGGTCAGCTCGATGTATCTGGACTGAGCCTGTCCCGTCCGGGGAGGTTTCTGCCGCCTGCCGTGCTATGATCCGCGCCCCTTCCGCAGGGCTCCCTGGTCGCAGGGGAGTGTTATCTGCAGCGGAAGGTCAACCAGGAGAATAAACATGGCACATCAGTTCAATATCGCCGCGGAAAGCCGGCAGGATGCAGGGAAAGGTGCGAGCCGCCGCCTGCGTCGCGACGGCAAGATCCCCGGCATTATGTACGGCGGCGGAGACGCTCCCGTGGGTATCGCCTTCGATGCAAATGCCCTGCACCGGGGCTTTGCCGAAGAGGCGTTTCTTTCCAGCATTCTCAACGTCACGCTGGATGGCAAGACAATGCAGGCAATCGTCCGTGACTATCAGCCGCATCCGGCCAAACGTGCGGTCCTGCACCTCGATCTGCAACGCGTGGTGGCCAACGAAGAGCTGCGCATGACGGTGCCGCTGCATTTCGTCAACGAAGCGCTGTCGAAGGGCGTCAAGCTGGGTGGCGGTTCTGTTTCGCACCTCATGACGGAAGTCGAGATCAGCTGTCTGCCGAAGGACCTGCCCGAGTACATCGAGGTCGATATCGAGCCGCTGGAACTCAACGACATGCTGCATCTGCGCGACCTGAAGCTGCCCGATGGCGTCAGGATCCCCGGCTTCGTTGCGCACACCGACAGCGATCTGCCGGTGGTGCATCTGCACGTCCTGCATGCGGTTGAAGAACCGGTGGCCGAGGTGGCAGCTGCTGCTACGGAAGCAGCTGCGGCACCTGCCGCTGGTGTCGAGAAGGCCGGCGAGAAACCGAAGACCGACAAGAAGTAATCCGGACTCCGGTGCCCGCTGCATGCAGCGGGCACCGGCTTTCCAGCCGGCACCCGGAGGCGTACATCAGTGCTTATCGTGGGGCTTGGTAATCCCGGTCCGAAGCATGCCGGCGACCGCCACAACGTCGGCTTCTGGCTGGCTGATCTGCTCGCCAGTCACATGGGCGCGACATTCTCGACTGCACAGAAGCTGCAGGGGGAGGAATGTCGCGGCCTGATCGCAGGGGTATCTGCGCGCATCATCAAGCCGCTCACCTACATGAATCGCAGCGGGCAGTGTGTCCGGCGGTTCCTCGACTATTACAACATCCCGATGGAGCAGTTGCTGGTCGTGCACGATGAGCTCGACCTGCCGGCCGGCAGCGCACGTCTCAAGCGTGGCGGCGGGCATGGCGGACACAACGGCCTGCGCGACATCCTCGCCAATTGCGGTCCCGACTTCATGCGGCTGCGCATCGGTATCGGACATCCGGGTCACAAGGATCTGGTTACGGACTATGTGCTGCACGCGCCGGGCAAGCAGGAGCGTAACGAGATCGTCGAGGCGCTCAGCGAATCCCTGCAGGCGATCGAGATCCTTGCAGTGCGTGGTCTGGAAGCGGCCATGCAGCAGCTGCACTCGGTCCTGCCGCGCAAGAACGGCGGTACCGAGTTCGGGTCGGCCGGCTGAAGTGTCCGGGTATCGCCTGATGCACCGTCGCGCATCGTGTGCCTGGGGACTGCTCCTCACCGGTATGGGGCTGATCGGGTCGGCAGCGGCGACCGAAACACCGGTCTATCGGGCGCAGAGCCTGGATGCATCCACCATCAATTTCGTGCTCGGCAATTTCGAATTCGTTCTGCTGCACGAGCTCGCGCATGTCGTCATCGGTGAACTCAAGGTGCCGGTACTCGGACCTGAGGAAGATGCCGCCGACTATCTCGCCGCTACGGCGCTGCTGAACACCACGCGTAATGATCCGGTCAGCTACCGGCGCGCCAATACCTGGTTGCTCGCTGCTGCCGAAGGGCTGAGCCTGTCCTGGGCGGCAGGCACCGCGCGCGGTGGCGAGCTGCCGTACTGGAACAATCACTCGCTGAATATCCAGCGTTTCTATTCGATCACCTGTCTGCTTTACGGCAACGATCCGCAAGCTTTTGCAGAACTGCCGGTGGCTATCCGCATGCCACCCGCGCGGGCCGATGGCTGTGCAGCCGAGTGGCAAAAGGCCGACCGTTCCTTCCGCTGGTTACTCGACAGCTTCGGGCGCAAGCCCGGCGAGGCGGCCGGTCCGGCGATCGCGATTCATTACGATGTGCCGGAGACCCTGGCGGCCGCGGAACTGCTGCGTGCCGTACAGAAGGACGGCATGCTCGAACGGGTCGCCGGTGCGATGCAGGAACGGATCATCCTGCCGCGGAAGATA
>JBIJCV010000076.1:0-7166 GCA_044344525.1 Gammaproteobacteria bacterium
CCGGGCTTGTCAAGCCCGGAATTTGCCCTGTCTACAGCACATTATGCGTTGCAACAGAGCGTGGATTCGTTGGACTGGTCGGGGCTACAAGTCAATACAAACAGGCAGATAGCTAATGCCTGAGGGGCATAAGTGCGCCATGTCAAAAGCCTGGCAGAATCCGGGGTGCAGGGCGGGGACAGTTGTATATACTCCCGACCTGCCTGCTGAACGAAGTGCCGGTTTTCGCCCCAGAGCAAAAATTCGCGAACGGTGAAAAAAGGCGTCCAGGCAGGATCTTCCAGATTCTTGTTGGCCCGGTTTCGAAATTGTCCCGGGCTGACACCACCGGTCAGGCCCGGCGGTCCGAATCGCAGTCTGGTCAACAGTCCCGTGTCGGGGTTCGACTGGATTTCTTCGGATCGTCGGGCCCCTTCTCAGCGACAGCTCGCCCGGTGTTCGGCCTCCAGTGCCGACAGCTTTTGTTTGTACAGACGGCCCTGTTTGGCCGTATAGCCCATGCGCCTTCGGAGGCGGATCTCATCCATACGGCCCTCCAGTTTCACACAACGCACCTTCTCTTCAGATCGGCGTGCGGCACTGACAGCCGGTGGCATGCAGACGCACAGCAGAAGCAGTGCGAGGCCCAAACGATTCATGTTGCTGCTCCCTTGCAATGAATAAGCAAAGGAGCATGCGTCGCTCACCCGTTGCACGGCGAGCGGCATATGCAGTGCGATTGCAGACTATTGCGCGGGTGGTGACAGCGGCTGACAGGCAATCTGGAATTCGGCAACCGGCACCCCGCCGATCAGGTGTTCCTGGATGATGCGTTCAAGCACTGCGGGCGTGCAGTGCCGGTACCAGATGCCTTCCGGGTAGACGAGGGCCACCGGACCCTGCATGCAGACCTGCAGGCAGTTGGCCTTGGTACGGCAGATGCCACCGGTACCGGACAGATCGAGTTCCTTGAGGCGGCCTTTCAGATATTCCCATGCTGCCAGGCCGTCCTCACGCGAGGAACATTTTGGCTTGCTCTGGTCGCAGCACAGGAAGATATGCCGCTGGATGCCGCTGATGGCAAGCTTTTCCAGCCGCGCCTGTAGTGCCTGGTCGGTATCTGCAGAGTCGTTCATTGTTCGCCTGTCGGTTTCAGTCAATCCCTGCCAGCCCTTGTGGTTGGGCGCTGCCGATGTATCGCTTACACTGCGCGCCCGCCCGAATCCACCACGCACGATCCATGCAGGAGCAGCGAATACCGTGAGCAAAGGTACTGAAACCAAGACGATTATGGAATTCCTGGCCGAAAATCCCAATGTGGACGTTTCGCGAGCCTGGGAGCGTTGCTGGAATATCCACTCGAAGATCGTCGAGCGCGTACAGGCCCGGTTTGGCGTGCAGCGTCACCCCCAGACCGACGGCTTCGATTACTGGGGTTCGTCGGACGGACAGCTTGAAGGGGCTTTCAAGGCCTACAGCGGTCCGGAGGTTGACTGGCTGGTGCACTCCTGGCTCGGTAACCGCAAGGCCAGCCTGCTCGACATGAATGCCACCGCATTTCTCAGCCAGCAGAACCGCGTACCGCATCTGGGCATCATCTTCGGCACCATTCCCAAGCTGTACTTTTATGCCGAGTACATGCCGCGTGTGGATCTGCGTACCAACTATGAGTACCTGCTGAAGTATTACGAGTCGCCCAACCAGGATTTCCTGAAGTTCCGCAGCGATCCGAAATGGACGCGTTTCGTCAGTCACGGCACCTATCTGCGCGCGCTGATGTCGCCGGTGGCAACGAGTTCACATGCGGAGCTCAATGACGAGAATATCGGCACTTGCGAGAAGTATCTGGTTGGCTTTGTCGACCGCTGGTTCCGCTGGCTGGACGATGCGGATACCGTGCCGGAAAACGAGCGCGCGGCCCAGCAGGACTACGACTTCAAGATACGTGAACTGGGCTACCGGACTGATCCGATGAACGTACTGCCTCAGCGCATACTCGGCGAGCAGGAGTTCAACAAGCGTCTGGAGATGCGTATCGGTACGCAGCAGATGGCGGAGGCGCGGGGTCGCTGGCGAAAGAGCTGACCCGCAGGCTTACCAGTGGCGAGTCGGAGCTGCGGAAGTTGCTCCGACCCGCCCTGATCAGTTGACCAGAAACAACAGCAGGGTGACTACCGGGATGCTCACGGCGACTACCGCCAGCAGCAGTTCACCCAGGACCTCAAACTCGTCTACGCCCAGATTCATAATATTCCTCAACATCGTCAGCACTCCTTGTGCAAAATCGCTACAGTTCCTTGCGACGTGCACAGAATAGGGACCGTTTGTTGCACTGTCCTTTCAATGGGGTAACACGCTGTAACAATTTGTAACGCCCAGTCCCTTTGTTTGACAAAGGGTTACGATCTATCCCGAAGGTTGACCCACAACTCCGGATAGCCGGGCATTAGACGGCATCAGGCCGGTGAAAAACGTGACGCATGACGCGAATCCTGCTCATCGATGACGACGAGAAGCTTGGCGAACTGCTGAAAGCCTACTTTCAGCGCTTCGACATGCAGCTCGATAACGCCGTGCGCCCGTCCGAGGGTCTGATGAAGATCCAGCGCGACAAGCCGGACCTCGTGATTCTCGACGGCATGCTCCCCGAGCAGGATGGTTTCGATGTCTGCCGCACGATCCGCAAGACCAGTTCAATACCCGTCGTGATGCTGACCGCACGCGGTGACGTGACCGACCGCATCGTGGGCCTGGAAATCGGCGCCGATGACTATCTCTCCAAGCCCTTCGAGCCGCGCGAACTGGTGGTGCGCATCCAGAACGTATTGCGGCGGAGCCGGGCAGCGGAGGCTGATGATCAGACGGTACTGCGTTTTGGCAAGCTGCTGGTCGACACCGAAAGACGTACCGCCGAACTTGACGGCAGCCCGCTTGACCTGACCACGATGGAGTATCAGCTCCTGGTGCTGTTTGCCTCCAATCCGGGTCGGACCTTCAACCGCGATGAAATCCTCAACGAGTTGCGCGGTATCGATGCGCAGTTGTTTTCCCGCTCAGTGGATATTCTCGTCAGCCGCCTGCGACAGAAGCTCGGTGACACCAGCCGGCAGCCGCGCTTCATAAAGACGGTGTGGGGAACCGGCTATGCCTTCGTCGGCGTGGAGCCGGCTGCCGGATGATCAAGGAAGTCACACGTTCGCTGTCGGCACGTCTGGTGGCGGTGTTTTTTGTGACCTCGCTGGTCTACGGTTTTGGTGCGGTCTATGCGGTACGCATGGTTCGCGAGACAGATTATCTGCGCGAAATCGTCGGTTCGCATATTTCCCTGCATGCCGATCTGGTGCTGAAAGAAATCGGTACGCCGCCAGATCCGGCCAAAGCCAAGGCAATCGTTGATCGTATCCCGGTGGATATCCGTATCAGCAGCCCGGGTGTCCAGTGGTCCTCGTCTCCTGACTTTCCAGACCTCAAAACCATTCCCTTTGGCCCCATCGCCTATCTGGATCTGGACCACAAGAGCGAGCGGGATATCGAGTCCTGGGCGCAGGGTCTTGAGCGGGTGCGCTTTGCGCGTTTCCAGGGTCACATTTTTGCAGAGTTGAAGGAGGGGCCGCATGTGGTGGTGTTTGCCTCGCCGCGTCTGGCCGAGAGTCCGCCACCGGATCTGACCGGACCGGTCATGGTCCTGTTTTCATTGCTGGTGCTGTCACTCTGTTTTCTGGCGGTGCGCTGGCTGGTGCGTCCGATCAAATGGATCCAGGCCGGCACCTCGCGTATCGGTCAGGGCGATCTGGATTACCGTATCGAAACCAGTCGCCGTGATGACCTTGGTGATCTTGCCAAGGGCATCAACCATATGGCCGACGATGTGCGCGACATGCTCGAGGCGAAGCGCCAGCTGCTGCTGGCGATCAGTCACGAACTGCGCTCGCCGCTGACCCGCGCCAAGGTCGCGCTTGAATTTCTCGAGGACGATCAGGTCAAGCGCAACCTGCTCGACGACATCCGCGAAATGGAGCGGCTGATCGCTGATCTGCTCGAGAGCGAGCGCATGAATGTCGGCCATACCACCCTGCGGCGTTCGCTGGTCGATCTGTGCGCCATGCTTGCTGATTTGATCAGGGATGAGTTCCAGGCGCAGACCGACCGGATCGAGCTGAAGCTGCCGTCGGGTGTCGTGGTGCGTGAGGTCGATGAGGTGCGAATGCGGCTGGTTGCCAAGAACCTGATCGAGAATGCCCTGCGTTACACACCACCGGATGCAGCCCGGGTTGAAGTTGGTCTGACGGTCAAGCCGGGGATGGTCCTGCTGCAGATCCGCGATCACGGTCCGGGTATTTCGCGCGAGCACCTGCCAAAGATCAGCCAGCCGTTCTACCGGGCAGATCCCGCACGCTGTCGCAGTACCGGCGGACTCGGTCTGGGCCTTTATCTGGCCCGGCGTATCGCCGAGGCGCATAACGGCAGTCTGGTGATCGAGAGTGAGCTGGGCTACGGCACGCTGGTGACGGTGACAATTCCCGATTTTGTGGCTGCGCAGGACTCTGCGTATATCGGTTAGCATGAACCTCTGCCCAGCGGAGTACGGCCCATGGACGAAGACGACAGCGACAACACCATTATGGATAACGCGGCGGAGCAGGTCGTCGAACTGGGCAATCGCATCCTCGAAGCCGATGATGATGCCGATTCCTGGGATGTGGCCGATGGCCTGCTGGCCGGCGCCATCCAGTTCTGGCTCTATTCCCGCCAGCCCTGCGACGATCCACGCTGCGAAAACTGCGCCGAGGTCAGCACGGCCGAGTTGCGTATGCGCAAGCTCATCGAGGAAACCCGGCGCTGTGCCGAGGAGAGCAGCTACTACGAGACGCCTTACGACATGAATGTCGGTCGGGCCTGATCCCGGTCAGGTTTCGGCCCCGGACCTTCGTGCTATATTCCGGCGCCTTTTTTCTTACACGGATGCGGGACAATGCCGACGATTTACGTGACCAACCGGAGCGGCAAGAAATACACGCTCAAAGCCGACAACGGTCTCACCCTCATGGAGCCGCTGCGCGAGATCGACGACAGCATCGAGGCGTTGTGTGGTGGCATGTGCTCCTGCGCCAGCTGTCACATCTTCATCAGCCCGGAGTGGTTCAAGAAAGTACCGGGTCCGCAGAGCGATGAAACCGAACTGCTTGAAGGTACAGAAACCTTCAGGGCCGCCGAGTCCCGGCTGGCCTGTCAGGTCAAGGTGACAGACGCCATCGACGGCATGACGCTGATCGTTGCGCCGGAGGAGTAATCCTCCACCCGGATGCCCATCGATTACGAACACCTGATGTCGCTGCGCAGTCGCAGCGAAGTGATCAACTACACTGATCGCGATACGCTGCTCTATGCGCTCGCTGTCGGCCTCGGGCGTGATCCGGCTGATCGTGACGAACTCGCCTATGTTTCCGAGCATGCCGGTCTGCATGCCCTGCCGACGCTTGCCAGTGTGCTGGTGCCCGGCGGGCTGCTGCAGGACTGCGGCTGGGATGCAGCGCGTGTCGTGCATCATGCCGAGAGCCTGACGCTCGACCGTCCGCTGGAGGAGGCTGCTTCCCTGCTGGTCGACAGTGCAGTGGTTGCAGTAACCGATCTGGGTGTGGACAAGGGCGCACTGGTCGTCGTCGAGTGCCGCGCGCGTCGGGCCAAAGATGAGCAGCCGGTGTTCAACCTGCGCCGCACCTTCCTGGCGCGCGGTGATGGTGGTCTTGGCGGTCCGCGCGGTGCTGCCGGTGTCCCGGTCCACCGGATGCCGGAGCGCTCCCCGGATCTCACCGCGGTGATGGCAACGCGGGCCGATCAGGCGCTGCTGTACCGGCTGTGCGGTGATCGCGATCCCGGCTATGTGAACCCCGCTGCACCCTTGCTGCATGTCACCTGTACCTATGGCATCGCCTGCCACGCCGTACTGCGTGTGATCTGCGAGTACGACCACACCCTGATCAGCTCATTGGCGGCCAGTTTTGCGGGTCCGGTGACGCCCGGTGAGAGCCTGCTGGCCGAGCTGTGGCAGGACGCCAATGTGGTCTCATTTCGCCTCAGCGTCCCGGCTCGCAATGCAGTCGTGCTGGATCACGGCCGTTGTGTGCTCGCGACCTGATGCTGCCTGTTTCGGCTGAGGTTTCCAGCAGCGCCGTGTTTCAGTAGACTGCGCGCCTTGAGTGGGGCCGTAGCTCAGCTGGGAGAGCGCCGCGTTCGCAATGCGGAGGCCGGGAGTTCGATCCTCCCCGGCTCCACCATCTAACCCTTCCCACCAAGTCCGATGAAGTCCAGAAAGCCCGCTACAACGCGGGCTTTTGTGCATTTTGGGTATCCGTAGGGGTCCGTGGAAATCCCTTCCCAGCCGGAGGCAATAGGGGGCAATATTGGAGGCAACCAGGCCGGTAACGGCCTCCGCTTCGGGAGTTGCCCCACAATGCCTTTGACCGATGCCGCGATAAAGGCCGCCAAACCGCGCCAGAAGCCCTACAGGCTGTTCGACGCCAAGGGGTTGTATCTGGTGCCCCCAGTGGTGGCCGCTGGTGGCGCGTTAAGTACCGCCTATGCAGACCAGAGTCGCAGCATATTGGCCAGCTATCCGGCCGCACGCATCAGGGCCTTGCTCACCAAGGCGCGCAGCAGTCTTCCGCCTGAAGTGCTGGCCAGTATCCACCTCGACGAACAGAACGATCCGGCGAACTGATTGCGATGGCCGGGTTGCGTACCGGGACACTCTCTGCACCACCAGTCTGGGAGATGGTGAGCGCTGAGCCCGAATCCTTGCCGACGCTTTTAACGCGCAATCTCAAGCATCTCTTTGCTGCTGCCAGCGACTATCTGCAGGGCCATTCCGGCGAACTGCTGCTGTTTGCCCTGATCACCGGCCTGCTGTTCGTGCTGGCCATGCAGTTGCAGCGCATGGCGCAGGGCGCGGCAGGTGCAACCGGTGTGCCGGGTATCACGCTACGACGACCGTATCTGGTGCTGGCGATGCTCTGGATGCTGCTCGGTCCGGAACTGCTGTTGCCGGATCTGCCAGTCGGCCTGGCCGTGCTGCGCAGTGGTCTGGTCATGGGCCTGCTGGGCGTGCTGTTGTCGGAGTTTGCGGCACGCGCTGCGGTAGCGCCCTTGCGCGGGTTGCTGGTGGTCACCTTTCTGGTCATGGTTGAGCG
>JBIJCV010000082.1:0-6992 GCA_044344525.1 Gammaproteobacteria bacterium
CAGCAGTGTCAGCATGCGTACGAATTGCCGGGTGGCTTTCTCATCCGGTTGGCCGTCCTTGTCGAGCAGACTGTTCAGATCAAAGCGACCCTGCTGATCGAGCAGCCAGCCCTCAAAGAACCCGCCGTCGAAATCACGCTTCAGCGGCGTGGCCCAGATCTCCTTGGTGGTATCCATGCCGTCGGGGTCGTTGCGATAATCCTTGACGAGGAACACCCTGGCGAGTTCCTCGCCACCCAGGTTGTATTGACGCGCCTGATCCTGCAGCAGCAGTGTTTCAGTCCGCCGCAGATCGACACTGCTTTGCCACAGCAGGTTGACGGCCAGTACCGTTGCAAGCGTGACTACGAGCACTGCCGTCAGTACCGCAATCCCGCGCTGCCGGATCGGGCCTGGGCGTTGTCTCACTGGGCCACCTCTATCAGCCGCTCGACGGGGCCCCAGTCCTGCAGGTCCAGAACGATGCGCACCGCGCGCGGCCGCTGGCTGGCCACCGTGGTCGCTGTCTGCGCGGGTGGCCACTGCGTCTGCCACTCATCCTGGGTATCCAGGTAGAGCAGTTTGAATTCATTGACTCCGCTCAGCAGCTCTTCACTGCGCGGCTCCTGGCCCAGTACGTGCTCCATTACCGGCCAGTATTCGCGTATCAGCTTGTCCTCATCCAGTCGATACTGCACGCGCTGAAGCGTGCCCCGGTGGGGCAGGCCGGCTGGATTGGGCCAACTGCCCCGGCTAAGCCGCAGTTCGACGCCGAACAGCCGGCCATCGGCCAGTAGCGGCGCCTCACCGGCTGTGCCGAGTTCGTCGCGGACGAAGCGCGGTGCAAGGCTGCTGAAATCGCCGCTCATCAGTCGCAGCGC
Source organism: Gammaproteobacteria bacterium (assembly GCA_044344525.1). Lineage (GTDB taxonomy): Bacteria > Pseudomonadota > Gammaproteobacteria > Steroidobacterales > SHZI01. Next base: position 861 of record JBIJCV010000082.1, read on the forward strand.
GCGTTGCAGCCGGGCGAGACGATCCATCTGTTCGCGGGCGACGGTCGTCTGGCCGACGACGGTGTTCAGGCCACCGAGCGCCATCGCACCGATGACGGCAAAGATGCCCATGGCGACCAGCAGTTCCAGTAGCGTAAAGCCGCTGACCCTGCGCCTGCTGCCAGTTCGTGAGTTGCACCGGATGAAATTGCAGTGCTGCACGCTCAGCGCTCCGGCCCAATCGGTGCCCAGTCGGCGCTCTTTGTGCCGGGTACGGTGGCTTTGCTTGCGGCACGGCCAATAAACCCGGAGATGGAGGTAATGACCTGTTCGGGGTTGTCAGAGAAGGCGACCGAGACGTTGATCTGGCGCAGATCCTCGAAGTCTGTTTTCTCGACCTTGACGGTATAGCGCCATTTGGCGCGTCCCATTTCAGCTTCCCCGGAACTGCTGCCGATCGCCGGATATTCGCCCAGCAGTCGTTGCGCGCTGAGTTGATTCAGCGCAACCCAGTCGGCGAAGGTCTTGTCGCGCAGGCGACTTGCGGTGGTCAGTGTCTGGTTGACCTGGCCGAAGGCGGCCAGCAGTCCCAGCGCGACGATCACCAGTGCGACCAGCACCTCGATCAGCGTGAAACCGCAGTGCCGATGTCGGTCAGTTGTCATCGCGGGTAATTTCCATCGTGCCGTCGGTGGCGACTTCAAGCGAGTAGCTGCGTCTCTCGACGCGATCCCGGATGTGCACTACAAAGGCGTCGCTGATATCGCCGGATGAAAACATGAAGAGTTGTGGCCGATATTTCTTTTCCACATCCTTTGCGCTGTTTTCCAGCACTACGCTGCGTCCGTCGATTTCCAGTTCAAATTCGAAGCTGGCAGCGAGTTTCCGCGGTGCGAAGACCTCGTCCTCGATGGGTATCCAGCTGTCATCGTCCGGATCTGCGATCTGCCCGCGTGACCAGACCGAGAACTCGTAGCGCTGTGGATAAAAGCGTATGCCGACTTCGTGCGCCTGAAAGGTTGCGTCTTCCACTGCAAGGCGGATGAGCGTTTCAAGGCGTTCGGTTTCCTGACGGAGTTCCCGGTCCACGCCTCCGGCCACGCCTACGGCCAGCGTGAACATCGCCGCGATGACGCCGACGATAAACACCACCACCAGCACTTCGAGGAGGGTGAAGCCCCGCTGCTGCCGATCATTTGCCGGACAGGGCATGCGGCCGGTCAGTCGATATCCCAGTTACCGATATCCGCATCGACACCGTCGCCGCCTGGTTGCCCATCGCGCCCGAGCGTATAAATGTCGAAAGCCCCCTGTTTGCCGGGGTTTTCGTAGATATAAGGCCGATCCCAGGGGTCTTTGGGCATGCGATCGAGATAGCCGCCTTCAGGCCATTTCTGACTGGCATCCTGTGGCGGGGTTACCAGGGCATCGAGTCCTTCCTGGCCGGTGGGGTAACGAAAACTGTCCAGTCGATAGAGTTTCAGGGCGCTTTCGATGGTGCGGATATCCTGCTGAACCTTGGCGCCCTGCGCATCATCGATGCGGCTGATGACGTTGGGTGCGATCAGTGCGGCAAGAATGCCGAGGATCACCACCACGACCATGATTTCGATCAGTGTAAAGCCGCGCGCTGCCCGGAACGGAGCGTTCTCGAACTTCATGTATTGGCCTCGTGATTCTGCGATGATCCGCTGCAACCCAGTAACAGCGGCAACCTGCGGCCGATTATCCGCCACCGGGGCAGGGCCTGCCAGTAAATTTCAGAAAGATTTGACCTGGTGCGCATAACAGCACGAAACATAAGCTTTTCCCCCTGGCTGGAATCGTCTTCGCTGGTATGGGCCACGGGCTTTGCGCTGCTGCTCGTCGGCCTGCAGTTTCTGCCCGTCGAGTGGCATCGGAAGCTCTGGTACCTGCGTGATGCGGTGTCCGGGGGCGAATACTGGCGGCTATTGTCCGGCAATCTGGTGCATCTGGGCTGGCGCCATCTGGCGCTGAATATCGGCGCGCTGCTGCTGGGGATATGGGTGTTCTATCCCGCGCGGTCACCGGTGGGCTGGATTGTCGCCCAGTTGGTCTGCTCCTTCAGCAGCAGTCTGGGCTTGTACCTGTTCAGTCCTGACGTTCCCTGGTGTGTGGGCATGTCTGGTGCGCTGCACGGCCTGCTGATCATCGGCGCGCTGGACTGGATACGCCAGGGCGATCGGGTCGGCTGGGTTCTGCTGATCATCTGGATAGCAAAACTCGGATGGGAACAGTTCAACGGTGCCGTGCCATTGTCTGCGGAAACCATCGGTGCACCCGTAATCACGGCTGCGCATCTGTGGGGTGCGGTCGGCGGCTTCATGTATGCCGGTGGTGAGGCCGCTGTGCGGAAGCTGCGCGCCTGAAACCGGATCAGCGGTTCCCGTCCTGTCTATAATGGGATACCCGAATCTTCCGGAGGTGATCATTGGACACGCCAGGCACGCTGTTTTCACTTGCCGGTGAGCGGGCGCTCATTACCGGCGCATCTCGCGGTATAGGTGCAGCGATCGCTGATCTGCTCGGTCAGGCCGGGGCCATCGTGATCGGGACTGCGACGACCGAGGCGGGAGCTGCAGCGATCAGTGCCAGGTTTGAGGCGCAGGGCATCAAGGGCAGGGGGCTGGTACTTGATGCTTCGCAGTCGGCTGCCGTTATCGCTGCCGAAGCGGATATCAGCGCGAACGAAGGTAGCATCAGCATTCTGGTCAACAACGCGGGCATTACGCGTGACAATCTGCTGTTGCGCATGAAGGAGGAAGAATGGCAGGCGGTGATCGATACCAACCTGTCGTCGATATTTCTCACCTGCAAGACATTCATGCGCGGCATGCTCAAGGCGCGGCATGGCCGGATCATCAATATTTCTTCCGTGGTAGGCGTCATGGGCAATCCTGGTCAGGCCAACTACGCGGCAGCCAAGGCCGGCATGATTGGCTTCAGCAAGGCGATGGCCCGCGAGGTGGCCAGCCGCGGTATCACCGTGAACGTCATTGCGCCGGGCTTTATCGCTACCGACATGACTGCCGGCCTCGCTGAGGCTCAGCGCAAGGAACTCGAGCTGCGCGTGCCCCTGCAGCGCCTCGGAACGGTGGCAGATGTTGCCGCGGCCGCCCTGTTTCTGGCTGGGCGATCCGGCAGTTACGTCACCGGGGAGACGCTGCATGTCAATGGTGGCATGCTGATGCCCTGATCCCCGATTAATGGGGGCAGCGAAGGTTTTTTTTGCAATGCTAGATTGGCCGGTGGCCTTCACCTAGAATACCCGCCCGGTGGGGCACTAATCACAGTCGATACAAGCCCGGCGCCGCCATTTTCGGACTCACGAGAAGAGGATATAAAGACATGAGCAGCATTGAGGAACAGGTCAAGAGCATCGTTGCCGAGCAACTCGGGGTAAAGGAAGAAGAGGTCACCAACAAGGCCTCGTTCGTGGATGACCTCGGCGCTGATTCGCTGGATACGGTTGAGCTGGTCATGGCTCTTGAAGAAGAGTTCGAGACCGAGATTCCGGACGAGGATGCCGAAAAGATCAAAACCGTCCAGCAGGCCATCGACTACATCACTCAGCGGGCCGCTGCATCCTGAGCTTCGTTTCCGCTCCCGGGGCACTTCAGCCCGCTTTGTTTCGAGGGTAGACCGGCATGTCCAACCGACGCGTCGTCGTTACCGGTATGGGGATCATTGCTCCAGTGGGCAATGATGTGGAGACCGCCTGGGAGCAGGTGGTTTCCGGCCGTAGTGGTATCGGACCGATTACTGATTTCGATGCCAGCCAGTTCTCGACGACGATCGGTGGCAGCATCCGCAACTTCGATGTTGGTCAGTACATTCCGCCCAAAGAACAGAAAAAAATGGATCCATTCATCCATTTCGGGATCGCTTCGGCTCAACAGGCCGTTGCACATGCCGGGTTGGCGACTGCGGGTTATGCACCTGGCCGGATTGGTGTCGCCATAGGCTCCGGAATCGGTGGCCTCGGAACGATTGAAGGAAATTTCATTCGCTATGCCGAGGGTGGTCCGCGCAAGATTTCGCCGTTTTTTGTTCCGGCCAGCATCATCAACATGATCTCCGGCCATATTTCCATCCAGTATGATTTCCGTGGTCCGAATATCGCGCTGGTCAGCGCCTGCACGACATCCACTCACTGCATTGGCATGGCTGCCCGCCTGATCGCCTATGGCGATGCCGACGCCATGCTTGCTGGTGGAGCAGAGCACGGACTCACGCCGCTGGGGCTGGGCGGTTTCTGTTCGGCACGTGCGCTCTCGCAGCGTAACGACGATCCACAGGGCGCAAGCCGGCCATGGGACACTGATCGCGATGGTTTCGTGCTCAGCGATGGCGCTGCGTGTCTGGTCCTTGAAGAATATGAAGCGGCCCGTCGTCGTGGTGCGCCGATCTTTGCCGAAGTCGTGGGTTTCGGCATGAGTGCTGACGCACACCACATCACCGCACCTGCCGAGACGGGTGACGGTGCGCAGGCCAGCATGCGTGCCGCACTGGCTGATGCAGGAATGAATCCGGACGAACTCCAGTACGTTAATGCACACGGCACCTCTACCCCATTGGGTGATGCGGCGGAGACGCGTGCGCTGCGCGCAGTATTTGGCGCGCATGCGGACAAGCTGGCAGTGAGTTCCACGAAGTCCACGACCGGCCACCTGCTGGGTGCCGCGGGTGCAGTTGAAGCCGTGTTCAGCATCCTGGCCATTCGTGATCAGGTCGCGCCGCCGACCATCAATTTGCACAATCCAGGACCGGGCTGCGATCTGGATTACGTGCCGAACATGGCACGCAAAATGCCCATCAATGCGGTGTTGAGCAATTCCTTTGGCTTCGGTGGTACCAACGGCAGCCTCATTTTCCGGCGCGTCTGAGATCCCGGTGCCGGCTGCCGGTCACTCCGGCAGCGCATCCGTAGCGGTCTGAAATGGCAGTGACCCCATCGATCGTCAGTACATCGGAGCTGCCGGAAGGATTCGGGTTTCTTGATCTGCACGTCCATGCGCCTGACCGCTATCCATTTTTGCTTGAAAGCGTTGGTGGAGGCGCCGCACACGGACGCTTCGATATCCTGTTTGCGTTTCCGGGCGAGAGGCTTTGCCTGGAAGACACCTGGAAACTTTCCGGCCAGCATGCCGGCGGCAACAAGGGGTTTCTGGCTGCGCTAGACGCCTGGTGGTCAAGTGAGCGGGTAGATGCTCAGCCTGAAACCGTTGCAGATGGCGGCGCAGCAGCAGCATCACGTTTGCCATTTCAAGGCGGATGGTTTGTTTTTCTGGGTTATGAACTGGTCCGGGAAACTGAGCCGACCGTTCAGCCTGCAGCGCTGCCCGGATTCCCGGTTGCCATGGCGGTCCGTGTTCCTGTTGCGCTCATCCGTGACCTGCAGAATGGGCAAACCTGGCTGGTGACAGAGCCTGGGCAGGAGCAGGCCATCGCACAGGTCACAGCCGATATCCAGGCTGTGATCGGGGATGGAAATCATGCGACTGACTCCACGGGAGATCTTGCTACCCGCATTTGTGAGCCCGATGCGCGCGAATTTCTGGATGCTGTGGGGCAGGTACGGAAGCTGATCGCGGCGGGTGATGTTTTTCAGGTCAATCTGGCCCGACGCTGGACGGGTGAGCTGTTGCCTGGGGTTGAGCCCTGGCAGATCTACCGCCGGCTGCGCGAGGTAAATCCAGCGCCGTTTTCTGGCCTTGCATGCTTTGGTGATTGTGCGATTGTCAGTTCCTCGCCCGAACGACTGATGCGCGTCATGGATGGGCGGATAGAAACACGGCCGATTGCCGGTACGCGGCCCCGGGCAGGTATCGCCGAGCTGGATGAGGAGCGGCGCCAGGCGTTACTCACTAATGCCAAAGAGCGTGCAGAGCATGTGATGCTGATCGACCTTGAGCGCAACGATCTGGGCAGGGTGTGTGTGCCGGGCACGATAGCGGTGAATGAGCTGATGACGGTCGAGTCTTATGCTCACGTGCATCATATTGTTTCGAATATCTGCGGCGAACTGCGCGCAGACGTTACACCAGGCATGCTGCTCCACGCGGTTTTCCCTGGCGGTACGATCACCGGTTGCCCGAAAGTTCGATGCATGGAGATCATCCGGGATCTGGA
>JBIJCV010000083.1:0-6961 GCA_044344525.1 Gammaproteobacteria bacterium
AGTCAGGGCCGTTTATCCGCTCCGGCAACCCTCCGGTTTGGGCTGGCGCGCCATTATAAGTATTCAGCGCTGCGCCGTCAGGCCGAATGCAGTGTGCCGATCTGCAGTCTGAGGATTTCCAGGAAACCCTGCGGGTCGCTGAGGACATTCTGCTCGATGGCCTCACCGGTGGCGGAGCAGTCGCTGACCACGCCGCCGCTCTGGGTACCACTCTCCGACGCTTTTTCCTGGCAGTAAAAACGAAACCAGCCCGCCAATGACAGGCCGCCGCCATGGGGCTGCATGTAGTCCCGGTAGGCCACATAGCGGGACGCCACCATCTCGACCTCGACGGGATCGATACGCCGCGCCCTGCACAGGCTGCGCCAGTCACTGTTTGCTGATTCGGGCGGTCGGGCGGTCTGATGCATGGTCTTGGTGATTCTGTAGCGGGACTGAACAATAACGGAAATCGCCTGCCGGGGAACGGGTAGCCAACCTGACAGGAAAGGCAGGTTATCCACCTAAGTTATTGTTATAACAAATCTTTTACATAAACCCCGATATTAAAAATCACGCCTGCAGCTGTTCCTGCCCAAAGCCTGCGTGCTACGGTTCGCGCCGATCATGCGTACTGCACTGCTCATCGCTGTCGCGAGCCTGCTATGTACCTGCGCCCGGCAACCTTCACTACTGGAGGAAGTCCGGGCCTTGGGCGAGCTGCGTGTGGTCACGCGCAACAGCCCGATCACCTATTACATGGGCCAGGCCGGTCCCGAAGGACCCGACTACGAACTCGCGCGCAGCTTCGCGGAGCATCTTGGCGTAAAACTCAAACTGATCGAAGCGGCACGCTTCGCCGACCTGCTGACGGAAATCCGCGCCGGCCGGGCGCACATCGCCGCTGCCGGTCTGACGGTGACACCCGAGCGGGCCCGGGTGGTGGACTTCGGACCGTCCTACCAGCAGGTCAGCCAGCATCTCGTCTATCGCCGCGGCAACACCCCGCCACGCACCCCGGCCGACCTGGTCGGCAAACACGTCGAGGTGGTCGCGAAGTCCAGCTACGTCGAATCCCTGCTGGCAGCACGCCGCGAAGTCCCTGAACTCGCCTGGATTGAAAACCCGTCGGCCGATGCTGGCGAACTGCTCAACCGGGTTGCAGACGGCGAGGTGGACTACACGATCGTCGACTCGAGCATCTTCTCGGTCTTTCAGCGCTTTCACCCGGAACTGCAGGTGGCCTTCGATCTCAGCAAAGGCGATTCAATCGCCTGGGCATTTCAACGTCGCAGCGAGCACAGCCTGATCGATGCAGCCGGCGCGCACCTTGCCAACATGCGCGCCTCGGGCGATCTCGGACGTCTGATGGACCGTTACTACGGACACAGCGGCTCATTTGATTACGCCGGGACGCGCAAATTCCTCCGCGACTACAAGAGCATGCTGCCCCGCTACCGCGCACTGTTCGAAGCCGCCGGCCAGCGCGCTGACCTCGACTGGCGGCTGATCGCAGCAGTCGGTTACCAGGAAAGCCACTGGGACCCCGCCGCCATTTCACCCAAGGGTGCGCTCGGCATGATGATGCTGACGTCGGACACTGCCCTGCTGATGAACGTCGAAGATCGCAGCGATGTCGTGCAGAGCATTGCGGCCGGATCGAAGTACCTGTGGCGCATGCGCCGACGCATTTCCCGACTGGCACCCGGCATAACCGAACCCGATCTCACCTGGATGACACTGGCCGCCTACAACATGGGCTATGGCCATCTGCTCGACGCGCGGCACATCGTCAAACTCAACGGCGGCAACCCGGATCGCTGGGTGGATATCAAGCGCGCACTGCCACTGCTGATGGAACGGCGCTGGTATGAACAAACCCGCTGGGGTTATGCACGCGGTCATGAAACCCGCGCTTACGTGCGCAATATCCGCAACTACTACGACATCCTCGTCTGGCTGACCGAACGGCATGATGGAGCAAATAAAATGGCGGACACGGGGCCTGACGCCGTCACAAGAGACGCTGCGCAATCCGGCCGGATCAGCCCCGACCGCGGATAAGCCCGGGCGCACACACCTGCTTCAACGACGCCCCTGCGAAGGCGCCTGCTGAAACCGCGCCCGGTACTGCTGGGCAAACCTGCCCAGGTGATTAAAGCCGCACTCAATGGCAATGTCGGTTACCCGCGCGTCCGGACGGCGGCGTATTTCCGCATGTGCCCGATCAAGGCGCCGGTCGCGCAAATAGTGCATCGGACTGGTCCCGTGATAACGCATAAACCCGGTCTGCAGGGTTCGCGCACTCGTGCCTGCAGCAACCAGCAGATCTTCCAGAGCGATCGACCCGGTCAGATGCGCATCAATGTAGTCCTCAACCGCCCTGATGAACCGCGGCGCAGGCAGCCGATCCGACCGCGGCAGCCTGGTACTGTAGTTGTGCGGCAATTCGGTCAGCACCAGGCTTGTCAATGTGCGCACGAGCGGCGCCTGCACCTGCGGACAGGTAAGACTGGTCGTACCGGTATCAATGTCCTCGCAAATCGAGCGCACCATGCGGGTGAAACTGCCGATGCTGCCGTGGAGTGGATACGGCGTTGACTCGAACTCCAGTGCCTGATGAACGGTGATTCCGAATCCGCACTCCAGAACCTGCCGCAACTGGGCACCTTCGATCTGCACGATCAGCATGTCGAACTCGGGTGACATGTGATCGACGAGTGCGCAGGTCGGATTAAGCACACACACAGTGGCTTCGGTCGTCGCGTAGATATTGCGGCCCTGCCGAACCTCGCTCGTGCCGCGCAAGGTGAACTTGAGCAGATAGGAATCAGAGAGCGTGGGAGCAGTGACCGTGACTTCTGAACCATAGCGCAATGCGTTCAGCGATATGCCGCCAAACTCCGCACGATTGTGCTGGAAATTGAGACTGTCGCGCCTGCCGCCCAAGGTGATGCGATGGGGCCGGAACAACCGCGACAGGTGATCCCTGGCGCGCAGCGGCTGATTGGTAGCCAGCACCGGCCAGCGCGACAGCGGCAGCGAATTCGCCAGGCTCTGCGTCATTGATACCTCACCCCGGGGCAACCACGACCGTGGCTGATAGTGCGCCAGGGCAGGCACCCATGCAATCGCGCTTTCTGGCCAGCGGCTTGCGCAAAACGGATTGCCCGGCATGGCTGGCGGAGTGAAGCTGGTCGCAGTTGGCAGCGGCATCACAGGGACAAAGCAATGGAAAACAGCGCGTCGCGCCGTATCGCTCTGAAGCAACTGGTCTCGCTAAGCGTCGTCGGAGCAATCGAGATGCTGCGCTCGCGTCAGGCATTGGCCGGAGAATCCCCGGCTGCGCTGACGGGCGGCATTCCCGGCACCAGCGGCATGGTCATCCGTCGTCAGGATACCAACTATGAATCGTGGCGACAGTCACTCGTCTGGCACAAGTCAAAACCATCGCGCTATCCCGACATGATCGTGCAGGCACGCTCCGCCGACGAAGTCGCGGCTGTGGTCCGGTATGCGGCAGAAAACAAGCTGAAAATCGCCATCCGCAGTGGTGGTCACAATCCAACGGGCGCATCGCTGCGTGACGGTGGCATCTGCCTCGACCTGTCCAGCCTGACGGATATAAAGGTCGACACAGCGACGCAGGTTGCCTCGGTACAGACTGGTGCGCGCGCCCTGCAACTTGTTGTCGCACTCGCCCAGCACGGATTGACCTTCCCGACAGCACACTGCGCGACGGTCGGAATGGGAGGCTTTCTGCTCGGTGGCGGAATCGGCTGGAACCACCCGTACCGTGGCGGGGTTGCAACCTTCAGCATTGAGGGCGCCGAGATGATCCTCGCCAACGGCACCCGCATCGTGGCAAATGCAAAAGAGAATGCTGACCTGTTCTGGGCGGTGCGCGGTGGTGGTCCGGGACTATTCGCCGCAGTCACGCGCTTCCAGCTGCAGACTTATCCGTTACCGAAGGCGATATTCGCGAGTTCCTACATCCTGCCACTGGAAGCTTTGCAAACGATGACTGCCACGCTGGATCAGCTGAGCCGCACGATGAATCCAAAACTCGAGATACTCGCCCTGCTCATGCATAACCCGGAAGCACCACCTGACCTGCCACCGGAGCAGGCGAAGATCTGCTTTTTGACCGCGTTTGCGTTCGGCTATTCGGAAGCAGAATCCCGGGCCATGCTCGCACCACTCGCACAGTCGGCGATCGCCAGACAGGCGATTGTCAAGGAAGAGAACCAGCCCTTCACACTCATCGAGTTATTCAACAAGTTCTTCAATACCAGCACCCCCGGTGGTTACATGGGCCGCTATGCAGCCGAGAGCGCCATCACCGAGGAACCGGGCAAGATACTGCACGCAATGTCGGACCACTTCCGGCATGCGCATTCGCCGATCTGTCATGTGATCGCCAGCTATGGACTGAACCTGAAGGCGCGTCAGGATGCCTGTTTTTCTTCTATTGCGCGGCACTACGTCGGCTGCTTTGCCATCTGGGACAACCCGAACGATGACGAGATCAACACTGATGGACCCGTATGCCAAGGGTCATTACGTCAATGAAGTAGAAGGACAGCGGCACCCCGAACGCATTCAACAATGCTATTCACCAGAGGCCTGGCAGCGTCTCGGCCAACTGCGGCGCAAGTATGATCCGCAGGGTGTCTTTCACGGCTATCTCGGACAGTCCACCTGAGGGCGTTCGCGTCGATCAGAGCACACGCGAGCGGTCCGGCAAGGGTCCAGTGATGACGTAGTCGTTGAGATCGACGTTCTTGTAGCGCACGCGCTCGAACCGCTCACGGTCGTGCGCGGGAATCGTGGCGTCCATTCCGATCTTGGTAATCGTGCCACCGGTGCCATCGGCCATGACACTGACAAGGGGGTTCAGGATATGTCCCTCCTCCTTGCGCAGCACGAGCATGCCGTTATCCGGATCAAGGCGTGTCGTAACCGCCCACTCAACGTCCACCGGATCGTGGATATCCACATCCGCATCGACGACCACAGCCCGCTGCAGTGATTTGAATGCCGCGAAGGCATCACGCAGGATCTGCTGTACGCCAGCCGCTGGCGGGCCGTTGACCTGGATGACCGCATGATAGAAGCCACAACCACCCGGCGGCAGGAATACGGCGCTCAGCTCCGGGTGGCGGCTCTTCAAGGTGCGGTAGATGGCCGCCTCGGCTGTAAGACCCACGGTGTTCCAGACTTCCTGCCCGGACAGCACGGTGTGGAAGACCGGATTCGCACGATGCGTGATGGCCTTCACGCGCATGACCCAGCGTTGGTCCCGCCCGCCATAGAGCCCGGTCACTTCACCAAACGGCCCCTCGGCCTCGCGTATGCCAGGCAGAATTTCGGCTTCAATCACGAATTGCGCGTTGGCAAACGCCGGCACGTCTATGGTCCGGGCACGCAGCAGATCAAGCGGCCTGCCGATGAGATGGTGCGCCACCCGCAGTTTGTCATCACCGAGTCGCGGCAGCGCTGCTGCAAACCATGACGCGAGACCGATACCGTTGCAGATGGTGACCGGTAGCGGTTCACCCCTCTTCTCCATGATCCCGACATACTCACCGAGGTGCCGGCCCGGATCGATCAGGAAGGTCAGGCGATCCGGGCCGGTAACCATCAGTCGATGCACCGCGCCATTGAGTGCACCGGTCAGCGGATTGCGCGCCAACACCACGGAAGCATCCAGATAACGGCCACCATCCTTGAGCGCATGGTGGGGAATGGGCAGTGCAGTCAGGTCAGGATGATCTGCGACCACCTCATTTGCCGGGCCGTGATCGAGCAGCCGCGGCGCCAGCGCCGCAGGATCAGCTCGCCATGCGCCCACGGCATCGGCAATGGCAAATGGCACCCGGTCGGGAGACAGGCCGAACAGATCACCGACGGTATTGCGGTTCCACAACAGGCCACACAACACCGGAAACCGGCTGCCTCGCACCCGCTCGAAGAGCACGCTGTGCGTGCCTTCCAGGCGCCTGGCGATGCCCGCCAGTTCAAGCACCGGATCGACTTCCGACTCCACACGCAACAGCAAACCCGCCTGATCAAGGTAATCGATGCAGGCGCCGAGGTCGGCAAGTCGATCTGCAACAGCGATCCGGGGCTCAGTCATATTTGCTGCCACTCATCAGCTGACGGGCAGCTGAACGGTGATCCACTTCCACTCTGTCAGGGTATCGATATCGATATCCGTACTTTCACGTCCAAAACCACTCTCGCCCGTGCCGCCAAATGGCACGTGCGGCTCGTCGTGCACGGTGGGCGCATTGATATGCACCATGCCGGAGTTCATTTCGAGCGCCATCGGCAGGGCCTTGTTGATGTCGCGAGTGTGAATTGCGGCGCTCAGGCCGTAAGCCGTGTCCTTCGCGCGGCGCATGGCCTCTTCGGCGCTGGCAACGGCGTAAACGGCGGTGACGGGACCGAAGGTTTCTTCGCGACAGACGGTCATGCCTTCCTGCACATTGAGCAGAATGGTGGGCCTGCAACGGTTGCCGATCCAGGTACCACCGGTCAGCACGGTAGCTCCCTTGGCAACCGCATCATCGATATGGTGACGAACCCGGGCACGCTGCCGCTCGGAAATGATTGGGCCAATCCATGTGTCCGGATTGCGCAGATCACCCATACCCAGGCCCTCGGTGAGCGCGCGGAACTTCGCACAGAATGCCGCGTATACCGGTTGCTCAACATAGATCCGGCTGGCCGCCATACAGGCCTGACCCTGGTAGAAGAACACACCAAAGGCAGCGGCTTCCACCGCTTTGTCGAGATCTGCATCGGCCAGGATAATCATCGGACTTTTCCCGCCCAACTCGAGAATCACGCGCTTCATGCGCGCGCCGCACAATTCGCTGATGTGCCGGCCGACGCGGCTGGAGCCGGTAAACATCACGGCTCTCACCAGCGGGTGTGTAGTCAGCGCATCACCGATGCCGTCGCCGAAGCCGGTCAC
>JBIJCV010000001.1:0-22406 GCA_044344525.1 Gammaproteobacteria bacterium
CAGACGGCTTAGTTCCTCGGATGACAGCGCTCTCTGGCTGGCCTGGTGCAACAGCGCGGCCAGCTCCTGTTGCATTGCGGCTGAAACCAGGCGTTCCAGGCAATCGGCAAATTCAGTTCCGGCATTGTCGGCATCGATCAACTGCTCTTCAGCCAGCAGTTGGGCGAGGTGCGGCAGTTCGCTGCGGCCACGGAAACGCTCGAGCAGGGCCGCCGTGCCAACTCCGGGTCGGCTGCTCGCGAGGCCATGCAGTTCACGCAGCAGCTCGACGCCACGCAGCTCAGCCGACAGCAGCGCATCGGGCAGGGGGGTTTGGCTGGCCACATCAGGATAGTGCAGCAACAGGCTGATGGCCTGGCGGCTGAGTGATCCTCGTTTGTTTGCCGCGTCATTGCGCCGCACTGGTTGTGCGCTGCGCCGGACCGGAGTTGGCTCGTTTGCCAGCGGCTGTGCGACGGTACCGCCAGTCATCAATGCCTCCAGACGGTTACGCGGCAGACCGACGCAACGGGCAAGTTCTTCGGTCAGCAGTTCGCGATATACGCCTTCCGGCAATTGGATCAGCAGTGGCTTCGCCAGCGCCGCCAGTCGTGCCTTGTCGGCCAGGTTATTGAGGTCGAGGTCACGGCTCAGTGAATCAATCATGAACCGGGACAGTGGCATGCTGGTGCCGATGCGCTCAACAAAAGCCCGTGCCCCTTCACGGCGCACCAGTGAGTCGGGGTCTTCGTTGTCGGGCAGCAGGAGGAAGCGGATCTGCCGGCCGTCCTGCAACAGCGGCAGGCTCGTCTGCAGGGCCCGCCAGGCAGCATCGCGGCCGGCCCTATCGCCATCGAAGCAGAAGACAAGTTCTCCGGTCACGCCGAACAGGCGCCGCAGATGCTCGGTCGTTGTCGCTGTGCCCAGTGTGCCGACGGCGTTATGGATGCCGTGTGCGGCCAGCATCACGACGTCCATATAGCCCTCGACGACCAGCATCCGTTCAAATTTGCGCTCTGCTCGCCGCGCCTCATACAGGCCGTACAACTCGCGGCCCTTGTGAAACAGTGGAGTTTCCGGTGAGTTCAGATACTTGGGTTCGCCGCTGGCGATGATCCGTCCGCCGAACGCGATGACCCGACCGCGCGTGTCGCGGATCGGGAACATGATCCGTTCGCGGAAGCGGTCATAAAAGCCGCCTGTGTCGCGTGCAATCACCAGTCCCGCAGCCAGCAGGTGCTGCCTGTCAGCCTCGGTTGTGCCCAGGTTCGCCAGCAGGGTGTCCCAGCCGGCCGGGGCATAGCCAATGCCGAATTCCCTGGCCGTTTCACCATCGAGACCGCGATCCTTGAGGTAATCGATGGCCGCCGGATGATCGCGCAGTGCTTGCCGGAAAATGTGGGCAGCCTTCTCCAGTATCGTAAACAGCGGTTCGGTGGAGGCCCGTTCGCTGTCGGTATGTGGAACTTCCACGCCCACGCTGCGGGCCAGTTCTTCCACTGCCACAGGGAAGTCGAGTCGCTCGAACTCCATGAGGAAACCGAGCGCTGTGCCGTGCGCACCGCAACCAAAGCAATGATAGAAGCCCTTCTGCGGGCTCACCCAGAAAGATGGTGTTTTTTCGCCATGGAATGGGCAGCGGGCCTTGTATTCACGCCCGGCCTTGGTAAGCGGAACCCGTGAGCCAATGACCTCGACGATGTCGGCCCGCTGTACCAGGTCGTCGATGAAGTCCTGCGGAATTCGACCACTCACGATGGAGATCCGGTCCCTTGTCGGTCCGCTGACCGGCAGTCTGATTATTTGCCGGAGAGGCGGGCTTTTACGCGCTCACCGATGGTGCCGAAGTCGGCACGGCCCTGGGCGCGCTCCCGCAGTGCTGCCATGACCCGACCCATGTCCTTCATGCTTGTCGCGGCGCTGGCCGTCATGACTTCGTCGATCAGTGCGTCCAGTTCTTCTGCTGACAGTGCGCTCGGCAGCCAGGTCTGCAGGACGGCGATCTCGGATATTTCCTTGTCGGCGAGGTCTGTGCGGCCACCGGCATTGAACTGGGCGGCTGATTCACGCCGTTGCTTGATCTGTTTTTCGATGATCTGCAGTACCACCGCATCAGTGGTATCGGTACGCTCATCGACTTCGCGCTGCTTGATTGCCGCAAGGAGCATCCGGATGACGGACAGCCGGCTCTTGTCCCCGGCCCGCATCGAGGACTTCATGTCTTCCTGAATCTGCGCCTTGAGCAGCGACACTGTCGGTTCCCTTCTGTAGAGCGACTGAGCAGCTCAGCCAGATGCCGCGCAACCCCGGGCCTTCGCGTTCGGGGCCGTCAAGTTCTACCGCAAACCGATCTCCTGCCGGACGCGCAAACCAGCGCGGCGTGGCGAGATTCAGTAGAGACGGACCCGTCGGCTGGTTTCGCGGGCGCTTTTCTTCTGTTGACGCTTGACGGCTGCCGCCTTCTTGCGTTTACGCTCCTGCGTGGGCTTTTCGTAGAATTCCCGTCGACGGAGTTCAGTAAGAACTCCGGCCTTTTCGCAAGCGCGCTTGAAACGCCGGAGGGCGGCGTCAAAATGCTCGTTTTCTCGAATTCGAACGCCGGGCAAGGTCCTGATCCTTAATTTGTTGGCCGCTAAGCTTGGTTGCGTCGGGCCAGTTGTTGGTTGGGCGGACAAAAATCCGGCGCTCTTGGCCGGACGAACCCAAAAATATAGCTACTCAGGCGCCTTTTTGCAAAGGGTTCCCGTCGAGTGGCCGGAATGGAGCATAGACGGATGATCGTCCTCGGCCTGGAAACCAGCTGCGACGAGACGGCGGCAGCCATCTACGACGCGGCTTCCGGTCTGCGCGGCCACTGCCTGTTCAGTCAGATAGAAACCCATGCGCCGCATGGCGGTGTGGTTCCGGAACTCGCCGCCCGCGACCATATCCGCAAACTGATGCCGCTGGTCGAGGCGGTGCTCACCCAGTCCGGGGTGCGTCCCCATGAGTTGTCCGGGGTGGCCTATACCGCCGGGCCGGGGCTGGTTGGTGCACTGCTTGTTGGCGCTACGGCTGGCGTGGGCCTGGCTTTTGGCTGGGGAATTCCGGCGATTCCCATCCACCACATGGAAGCACACCTGCTGGCCGCCCTGCTCGAGCCTGAGCCACCCGGGTTTCCCTTTGTCGCGTTGCTGGTTTCGGGCGGACATACGCTGCTGGTTGAGGTGCAAGGCCTGGGTGCCTATAAGGTTCTCGGCGAGACTCTGGATGATGCGGCGGGAGAGGCTTTCGACAAGGGCGCCAAGCTCCTGGGGCTGCCCTATCCGGGCGGCCCGCATCTCGCGCACCTCGCCGATCAGGGGCAACCGGGCCGATATGCGCTGCCGCGGCCGATGCTCAACAAGCCGGGCCTGGATTTCAGTTTCAGCGGACTGAAGACCGCCTTGGCGCTGAAAGTGCGCGAAAAGGGTGGTATTTCCGGGTTGGACAGGGATGCCCGCGCAGATCTCGCCAATTCCTATCAGGAGGCGATCGTCGATACGCTGGTTGCCAGATCCTGTCGGGCAATCGAGGCAACCGGCCATACACGGCTGGTCATCGCTGGCGGGGTAGGGGCCAACCGGCTGCTGCGCGAGCGACTTGTGGACGGGCTGTCGCGCCATGGCGCCACTGTTTACTATCCACGCACGGAGTTTTGTACCGACAATGCCGCCATGATCGCGTTTACCGGCTGCCTGCGCCTGACCGCTGCACCGGATGGGTTTGGAGATTTGTTCGTTACTGCCCGTCCCCGCTGGCCGCTGGAAGAGCTGCGGCCCTGACCCCGGCCATCATTACGGAAGAACGATGGATACGATTTTTCTGCGCGACCTCCGCATCCGTACCATCGTTGGGATCTGGGAGTGGGAGCGGCGCATGCCGCAGATCGTCAGCATAGATCTGGATATGGGTACCGATATCCGCCGGGCTGCGCGTAGCGATCAGATTGATGACACGCTTGACTACAAGGCGGTAACGCGCCGCGTGAAGTCCCTTGTTGAGGGATCCGGCTTCAATCTGATTGAGACCATGGCTGAGCAGATCGCTGCACTCATCATCGATGAGTTTGGTGCGCCCTGGGTGCGGGTTGCAGTACACAAACCCTGGGCGATTCGCGGTTCACGCGATGTTGGTATCGTCATAGAGCGCGGCTCGCGCGAGTGACCGTGGTGCAGCCGCCGCCGGTTGATGTTTATGTCAGTGCTGGCAGCAATGTGGCACCAGCGGAGAATCTGCGCCTGGCCTGTCGGGAACTCCGGAAGCGGTTTGGCGCATTGCAGATCTCGGCGGTATACCGTAATCCGGCCCTCGGATTTACCGGCGATGATTTCCTGAACCTCGTGCTGCATTTCCGCACCGCCGAGTCTCCCGTTGCGATCATTGCGGAACTTGAGCGCCTGCATGTGCTGGCCGGCCGTGTGCGTGGTCCGGATCCGTTTTCCTCCCGGACTCTGGATCTGGATCTGCTGCTGTACGGTGATGCCGTGCTGCCGGATCCTGCAATCCGCGTGCCGCGCGAGGACATCAGGAAATATGCTTTTGTGCTGGGTCCGCTCGCAGAGCTTGCGCCCCGACTGCGCCATCCGGTAAGCGGGGAAACAATGGCGGAGTTATGGGCTGATTTCGATCAGACTGCCCATCCGCTCCAGCGGATGGCGGATCCATTGTTCTGAGGCTGCTGCCCGGGCGGCCGCGGGGCTCTTACCAGCCGGCGCTGCGGCCACCGTCTACAGCGATGATCTGCCCCGTCACATAACTGGCGTCGCGGACCAGATACAGGACGCAGCCGGCGATATCAGCCGGTTCGCCGACCCGCTTCAGCGGAATCTGGCGCAGAACGATATCCCGCATGTTGTCAGTCACCCCGCCGTCGGGCCAGAGGATGGCGCCAGGCGCCACGCCGTTCACGCGAATGTCTGGCGCAAGGTCACGGGCCAGTGCGCGGGTCAGAAAAGCGAGGCCGGCCTTTGCAGCGCCATACGCCGTGTGATCCCTGAGCGGCCGGACGGCATGGATATCGACGATGTTGATGATGACTCCGCGCGTGGCCTTCAGGTGCGGAAGCGCAGCCTGGGCCAGAAACAACGGCGCCTTGAGGTTGGTGCCGATCAGGTCTGCCCACTGGTTTTCAGTCACGGAAGCCAGCGGCGTGGGGTAGAAACTCGAAGCGTTATTGATCAGGATGTCGAGCCGGCCGGCATGGCCTGTGACGGTATCGATCAGTTTGCCAAGCTCACTGGTGTGCATGAGGTCGGCCTGTACAGCCAGCGCCGAATCCGGGCGGCGGTCATTGAGCTGACGCACCAAACTCAGGGCCTGGTCTGCAGAGCCACGATAATGGATTGCGACACTTGCGCCCTGCGCGTGCAGCGTACTGGCAATCTCCGCGCCGACACGGCGTGCAGCGCCGGTGATCAGCGCCCACTTTCCGGCCAGCGACCGGTCGTTGTCTGGGCTGGTGTTGCCTGTTGCCGTATCCGTCATTGCGGTTAGTTTCCTGTCTTCACGATAGATTACACCACCATGCATAGCAGGTCAGAGTTGCCGGTCCCTGACGATTCCGCTCTTGCGCACAGCGCCCGTGTTGCGGACCTCGTGCGCGCGCGCCTGGCAGGCAGCGGTGGCTCGATCAGCTTCGCGGAGTACATGGATCTGGTGCTGTATGCACCAGGTCTCGGTTACTACAGTGCGGGAGCGCAGAAGTTTGGCCCGGCGGGTGACTTCGTTACCGCGCCCGGCCTTGGCAGCCTGTTTGCAAGCTGTCTGGCACGTGTGGCGGGCGCGGCCCTCGATCAGCTCGGCGGTGGGGTCATGCTGGAAATCGGCGGCGGTACCGGTGCGCTGGCCGCTGACCTGCTGTGGGCCCTGCGTGAAAGTCCGCCCCGGCAGTACCTGTTGCTGGAGGTCAGTGCGGATCTGCGGGAACGTCAGTACGCCGCATTGGCCGCACGGGTTCCGGAATTGCTCGACCGGGTGCAGTGGCTGGATCACCTGCCGGCCGCTCCGGTGACGGGCGTGTTGATTGCCAATGAAGTGCTCGATGCGCTGCCGGTAGAGCGTTTCACGATGCGGGACGGCAAGCCCTGGCAGCTCGGTGTGCATTTGCAGGATGGTCACTTGTGCTGGTCATCGGCACCGGCACCGCCGTTGCTTGAGGCGGCGGTCCGGACAATCGAGCGGGATATCGGCGGCCGACTGCCCGATGGTTATTGCTCTGAAGTGTCGCTGCGTCAGCCGGCATGGATTGCCTCGTTGGCAGCGAGCCTTGGGCAAGGGCTCATGCTGTTCACCGACTATGGTTATTCGCGTCGTGAGTACTATCACCCCCAGCGCACTGACGGTACCTTGGGTTGCCACTACCGGCATCACTGGCATGCCGATCCGTTCTTTGTGCCCGGTTTGCAGGACATCACGGCCTGGGTCGATTTCAGTGCTGTCGCACAAGCAGCTGCGGCAGCTGGTCTGGGTATTGCTGCGTATACGACGCAGGCGCATTTCCTGCTGGCGACCGGCATCCTCGACGCGATGGAAACGGGTGCAGTCCGGAATCAGGCTGAGACGCAGGCAATGGCCGCAGAACTCAGGCAGTTATTGATGCCCGGTGAAATGGGCGAGCGATTCAAGATGCTGGCGCTGACCCGCGACTTCAGGCCCGATTGCGAACTGACCGTGCGCGATATGCGCCCCGGTCTTTGAGGGCAGTCATTCGGGCTGTTCAGCGGCGGCCCGGTCCGCCAGGAACCTGGCACGCGCCGTGCTGCAGGCATCCAGGCGTGCCTGACGAATGGCCGCGCCGAGTGCCTCGCCAGACAGCCCCTGGCTGGCCACTGTCGTCGTGTCGACCGACCGTGTGGCCTGCCACACGGTGTACAGCAGATCACGCTGCGGGTAGGGCTGGTTTTCCAGTCCCGTGCGGCCGCGCACGTCAGCCTCGCAGGCGTCCAGGAACGGTTCCACCCGGTTGGTGCGCCGAAAGGCATCCAGATCATCGAGCAGGCTGAGCAGCGTGGCCGGCTTGAGTTCAAGGGCCCGATGGCAATTGCCGTGGTGGCGGGTGACCACGATGGCGAGATCCCTGAAACGGTTGGGTATGGCCAGCCGGCTGCAGAGCTGCAGAACGAGTTCCACGCCACGCTGTTCATGCGCGATGTGCTTGGGTAACTCGCTTTTGGGTGTGGTGCCCTTGCCCAGATCATGCACCAGCACAGCGAAGCGCACTGCGCACTCATGCCCGAGCCGGGCTGACTCCCGCAGGGCCAGCAGGATGTGCCTGCCGGTATCGATTTCCGGATGCCACTGTTCGGGCTGCGGCACGCCAAACAGCGCATCGATTTCCGGAAATACCACGGCAAGCGCGCCGCAGTCACGCAGAACCTCAAAGTAGATATCCGGGCGCGACTCGCCCAGCGCGGATTCGGTTTCCTGCCAGACACGCTCCGGTACCAGTGCTGCAACCTCACCGGCTGCAACCATCTCGCGCATGAGTTGCAGTGTGGCTTCGGCCACACGAAAGCCCAGGTCATGGAAGCGGGCAGCAAAGCGCGCCACCCGCAGGATGCGTACAGGGTCCTCACGGAATGCAGTCGAAACGTGATGCAGAAGCCGTTCACGCAGATGTATCTGCCCGCCGGACGGGTCGATGAGCGTGCCGGAGTCGTCCTCGGCGATGGCATTGATGGTGAGGTCGCGTCGCTGCAGATCCTCCTCCAGGCTTACCGAAGGGTCGGAACGCACGTCGAAGCCGTGATACCCGGGTCCGGTCTTAAGCTCGGTACGTGCGAGCGCGTACTCCTCGTGGGTTACGGGGTGCAGATAGACCGGAAAACTGCGGCCCACGCGTCGGTAGCCCTGCGCCTCGAGTTCGGCCGCTGTTGCGCCGACGACGACCCAGTCGCGCTCCCTGACCGGCAGGCCCAGCAGCCGGTCACGAACAGCACCGCCTACCAGATAGATCTGCATGGGCCGGATCCAGCGGCACCGGCCATCAGCGCCCGGCCGTGCGACGACAGATGTCGTAATGACTGTGCAGACCTGCCCCGGCAAGCGTCGTGGCCAGGTTTGCGGTCAACGAGCGCGGCTTGATGCCCAGACGCTGCAACCCGTCTTCCGTACCGACACTATCGAGGAGCATCGAGCGATAGTTATCGGTAGAGAATGGCTTGCCGGGCACGAAGTCCATCCAGGCTGCCTGGGCCCGTGACAGCCCCCGTGACATGCCGATGATCCGTCGATTGAGCCCCAGCGTGTCCGCAATCATCCGGACAATTTCCCTGAGCGTGAAGGTCTCGGGGCCATACAACTGCAGGGTCTGGTGTGCGGTATCGGGAGCGTCCAGCGTGCGGATGATGGCCCTGACCAGATCGTCAACATGCAGTGGCGCAAAGCGGGTGTCCGGCATGGGCAGGGTGAGCGCCAGGGGGATCAGCCGCAGGAGCCCTGCAAAGCGGTTCAGGAAGGCATCGCCGGGACCAAAGACGACCGAGGGCTGCAGGATCGTCCAGTTCATCCCTGAGGCGCGCAACAGGGCCTCGGCTTCACCCTTGCTGCGCAGATAGTGGCTGCTGGCCTGCGGTGCGCCGGCATTCAGCGCGCTGACCTGGACGAGACGCGAGACGCCCGCGCTTGCGCAGGCGGCGATCAGCGTCTCCATCAGTTTCACATGGGCGCGATTGAAGCCGCGACCGTCACGGCCGGATTCATTCAGGATGCCGATCAGGTTGATGACGGCATCAGTGCCATTGAGCAGGCCGGCGAGTGTGCCAGGGGCGTGAACATCAGCACGAAGGATTTTCACCGAGGGCTGGATGCGCAGATGCCGGGCCCGCTCCGGATCCCGGGTGGGTACGGTTATGCGATGGCCACGGTTGGCGAGGTGCGCGACAAGCCGCGAGCCGATGAAGCCCGTTCCGCCAAGTATGCAATAAGAAGCCATATGTCCTCAGGGTCTGTTCGTTCAGCGGATTTGCAGCAGGAGATTCCGGTTGCCACGGCGAACGCTCATGATCAGCAGGCTCTGCTGGCTGGCGGCCTGTTGCAGTTCACGTACGTTGTGTACCCGTTTGCGGTTGACCGATACGATGATGTCGTTTGGTCGTATGCCGATCAGGGCCGCAGGGCTGTTGGGCTCAACGGTATCGATACTGACGCCGGGTCCGGTGAAATCTTCGCCCTTGCCTTCATGATTGCCGAGTTTGGCGCCCGCAAGACCAGGGTGTACGTCGCCACCGTCCACCTGTGCGCTGACGCTGACTTCGCTGAGCACAGTGACGAACTGGCGTCGCTTGCCATCGCGGATCACATCGAGGCGCACCGAGTCACCGCTGCGTTTCAGGCCGATCGTATTGCGCAGGTCGGATGCGCTCTTGATGCGCTGACCGTCGACCGAAACGATGACATCGCCGACCATTATGCCGGCCTTTTCGGCTGCCGAGCCGTCGACGACCTCCTGTACCAGCGCACCTTCGGCGGTGGCCTCGATGCCGAAGGCCTTGGCGCTGTCGGCATTGAAGTCGGAAATACTGACGCCGAGCAGGCCTCGCTTCACCTCACCGTACTGGAGGATCTGATTCATTATTGACTTGGCGATATTCACCGGAATCGCAAAACCGATGCCGATATTGCCGCCGCTGTTGCTGAAGATTGCAGAGTTGATGCCAATCAGTTCTCCGCGCAGATTGACCAGCGCTCCGCCGGAGTTGCCCGGGTTGATCGATGCATCGGTCTGGATGAAGTCTTCATAGCCGTCGGGGTTGATGCCGCTACGCCCGAGCGCGCTGACGATTCCAGAGGTGACGGTGTGTTGCAGTCCGAACGGGTTGCCGATGGCGAGTACGAAATCGCCGACCTGCACCTGATCGGAGTTGCCAAGCTTCATCTGCACGAGGTTCTTGGTGTTTTCAACCTGCAGTACGGCGATATCCGTGCCTGCGTCAGAGCCGATGACCTTGGCCTTGAGGCTGCGGTTGTCATTGAGCAGGATTTCGATCAGTTCTGCATTCTCGACCACGTGGTGATTGGTCAGGATGTAGCCTTTGGCAGCATCCACGATCACGCCGGAACCTGCGCTCTGGACCTCGCGCTGTCGCTGCGGTTGCTGCTGGTCGGGGAAGCCGAAAAACCGGCGGAAGAACGGGTCTTCCATCAGCGGGTTGGTGGGTGCGTTGACTGTGCCTTTGGTGGCGATGCTGACCACGGCGGGTTCTACCTGCTTGACCAGTGGAGCGAGGGTCGGCATGTCCTGGCCGCCAGCACGGACCGGCAGCTGTGCACTGGCTGTGCCTGAGAAGAGGGCCAGCACAAGGGCAGCCCGACAGAGAATTCCTGTCATGCGTACAAAACCTTCGGCAGGTGAGTGAAGACGCGGAATCATAACGTCTTTTCCCGGTCGCTGAGCGCTTGTGCGAGGCATCTCAGGGTCCGGGCCTCTGGTGTAGCGGTCCCCAATATGTTGTGTGGCTGCTGGTGGCGCGGTGGCGCCAAAATGATTAATTCAGGGGCCTGAATTAGCCGGACCATATTTTTATAACTTTATGTTTATAAAAACTATTCTATCTATATTTGCAGCGAAAACATTTCTTGACACCGTTGCAGTCGGCTCCTAATGTACGGCTTATGTCGCCACAACATCTTGTGGCGGCGATTCAAGCGAAAGTTCGCGTTTTTGGCGGTTGATGCATCGACTGGCGAAGGGGTGTCGCCGTGGTGGACTTCCGTTCCGGAGAGCGGGTTCCGGGCGCAAATTACAGGGTAGTTTTGGGGGATATCAAGGCCATGAAGCCGGCAGTACAAATGGACAATGTCAGGGCAGTCACCGTCGGCTTCCAGGAAGCCTCGATCGATATCTGGGACAAGAAATACCGGCTGAAGTCGAAGACCGGTGAGGTTGTCGACGAGACCATGGATGACAGCTACAAACGCGTTGCCCGCGCGCTGGCTGATGTCGAAGCCGAGGGGAGCCGGGACCGGTGGTGCGAACAGTTTCTCTGGGCGCTCCGGCGGGGCGCGATCCCGGCGGGCCGGATCATGTCGAATGCCGGTGCCCGTGAGCACAAGCCCGCCACGTCGACCATCAACTGCACGGTATCCGGCACGATCGGCGACTCGATGCAGGACATTCTCACCAAGGTTCATGAAGCAGGTCTGACGCTCAAGGCAGGTTGCGGCATCGGTTATGAGTTCTCGACGCTGCGGCCCAAAGGTGCGTATGTATCAGGTGCCGGTGCGCATACTTCCGGGCCGATGTCCTTCATGGATATCTACGACAAGATGTGTTTCACCGTTTCATCTGCCGGCGGCCGGCGTGGCGCGCAGATGGGCACCTTCGATGTCGGCCATCCCGATGTGCTGGACTTCATCCGTGCCAAGCGTGAAGACGGTCGTCTGCGTCAGTTCAACCTCTCCCTGCTGGTGACGGATGAATTCATGCAGGCGGTCAAACATGACCGCGACTGGCTGCTGGCTTTTCCGCTGGATCATCGGCAGCTTGAACAGCTCGGCCTTGATGTAAACGATCCGGCGCAAGTGCTCTGGCGTGAATGGCCTGTGACCGAAGGTTATGTGACCAACGCTACCGGGCAGGTTGCGTGCCGCATCTTCAAGAAGCTGCCGGCGCGGCGCCTGTGGGACATGATCATGGCCTCGACTTACGATTTTGCCGAGCCCGGTTTCGTGCTGGTCGATCGTGTCAACGAGATGAACAACAACTGGTTCGACGAGAATGTCCGGGCCACCAACCCCTGCGGTGAACAACCGCTGCCGCCTTACGGATCCTGCCTGCTCGGTTCGGTGAATCTGACCAAGTTCGTGCTGGATCCTTTTGCCGACAACGCCCGTTTTGACTGGGATGAATTCCGGCGGGTGGTCAAGGTGTTTTCGCGCATGCTCGACAATGTTGTAGAGATCAACGGGCTGCCGCTGCCGCGGCAGCGCGAGGAGATCCTGCGCAAGCGCCGTCACGGCATGGGCTTTCTCGGGCTCGGTTCCACGCTCACCATGCTGCGCAAACGCTACGGGTCGAAGGATTCGGTGCAGTTCACCGATGATGTAGCTCGCGAAATGGCACTGGCCGGCTGGGAGACCGCACTGGACCTGGCCCGTGAAAAAGGCCCGGCGCCGATACTGCTGGAAGAGTTCGAGGTTACTGCGCAGATGCTGCGCAAGCGTCCCGAGATGGCGCGTGATGGATGGAAGGCTGGCGACCGGATACCCGGACGGGTTCTGCACGCACGCTACAGCCGCTACATGCAGCGTCTTGCCGAGGTGGCTCCGGAACTGGTGAAGGACCTCGAGCAGGTCGGAGCGCGGTTCACCCACCACAGTTCGATTGCCCCTACCGGGACGATTTCACTGTCTTTTGCCAACAATGCCAGCAATGGCATCGAACCCAGTTTTGCCCATCACTATTTCCGCAATGTGATCCGCGAGGGCAAGAAGTCCAAGGAAAAAATCGACGTGCTGTCCTTCGAACTGCTCGCCTACCGGCAGTTCATCAATGCGGCGGCGACGCCGGGCAGCACCCGGCCCGACGAGCAGTTGCCGGACTATTTCATTACGGCAGAGGATGTCAGCCCGCGGCAACATGTGGACATACAGGCAGCAGCCCAGCGCTGGGTGGATTCCTCGATTTCGAAGACTGCCAACGTACCGACGGACTTCGATTACGAAGAGTTCAAGGATATCTACATGTATGCCTACGAAAAGGGGCTGAAGGGCTGTACAACCTTCCGCTTCAATCCTGAGGCTTTCCAGGGTGTGCTCGTGAAGGGCAAGGATCTGCAGAACACGAAGTACACCTTCGTGCTTGAAGACGGATCCGAGGTTACGGTCCGGGGCGATGAAGAGATCGAGTATGACGGCGAGATGCACACCGCCGCCAATCTGTTCGATGCGCTCAAGGAAGGTTATTACGGCAAGTTTTGACGCAGGGCGAAGCCCGCGGGAGATGGACGTGGCGAAGATCAGGATTGAAAAGAAGATCGTCGGCTATCGTGTCGATACCGGTGACGACAAGGTGGCCGCGAACGCGGCTGACAAAAAGCCGGAGCGGGCCGCGGCCAAACGCCTGCTGGTCGAGGGCAATGTCGTGCGCATGCACGAGAAGCTTGAGCGGCCGGAGATGCTGCAAGGCTCGACCTACAAGGTGAAGACCCCGGTTTCCGATCATGCGATGTATGTCACCATCAACGATCTCATCCTCAACCCGGGTACCGAGCATGAGCAGCGTCGCCCCTTCGAGATATTCATCAACTCGAAGAATCTTGATCATTACCAGTGGATCGTCGCGCTGACCCGGCTCATGTCTGCGGTATTCCGCAAGGGTGGCGATGTCACCTTCATCGTTGACGAGCTCAAGGCCGTCTTCGACCCGCGGGGTGGTTACTGGCAGCCGGGTGGCAAGTTCATGCCGTCGATCATTGCCGAGCTGGGCCATATCATCGAGAAACATCTGCGTTTCATCGGCCTGCTGCCCGCGGACAGCATGGATGAGCACAAGCGCAAGCTCGTCGATGAAAAACGCCGCGAGTATGAGGAGCAGCATCGCCAGCAGGATGCGTTTGCACGCAGCGAATACCCGGCCGGCGCGCAGATCTGCAATGCCTGCAGTACGGTTGCGGTGGTTTTCATGGATGGGTGCATGACCTGCCTGGCCTGTGGTGATTCGAAATGCGGCTGAATATGGCGTGCTAACATCTGCACGGTAGAAGCTGCACCGCCACTTACGGATGACCTTCAGCGTTCCTGATTTCAGTCGTGTCACCGTCCTGGTTGTCGGTGACGTCATGCTCGATGACTACTGGTTCGGGCCTACCTCGCGTATATCACCCGAGGCGCCGGTTCCTGTCGTTCGGGTTACCCGCTCCCAGTCCCGCGCCGGCGGCGCAGCCAATGTGGCCATCAATCTGGCCAGCCTTGGTGTACGCACCACGCTGACCGGTGTGGTCGGCCGCGATGCAAACGGCGCCACGCTGGCGCGGTTGATGCGGGAACAGGGCGTCACGGCAGACTTCATCCAGTCGGCGGCTCAGCCGACGATTACCAAGCTGCGCGTGCTGAGCCGCAACCAGCAGCTGATCCGCCTCGATACCGAAGACACTTATCCGTTGAGCGATATCGCTACCTTGCCTGGCATGCTCGAGCGGCATTTACCGAAGGCCAGCATCTGTATTTTTTCCGATTACGCGAAAGGCACGCTGGCAGATATACAGCGGCTGATCGGCATCTGCCGGCAACGCGGGGTCAGCGTACTTGTCGATCCCAAAGGCAGTGATTTCGCCCGCTATCGTGGGGCCAGCCTGTTAACGCCGAACCTGGGCGAATTTGAAGAAGTGGTTGGACGCACCGGGAGTAATGACGATATTGCCGAGCGTGGCAGTGCATTGCGTGAAGCACTGGATATCGATGCACTGGTGATCACGCTCGGTGAGCGCGGTATGGCGGTGATCACGGCGGGAGAAGATGCGATGTTCCTCCCGGCGCGCGCTCGCCAGGTGTTCGACGTAACGGGTGCCGGCGATACGGTTATCGCGGCGCTGGCTGCCGGGCTTGGCGCCGGACAAACCCTCTACGAGGCGGCAGGACTGGCCAATCTGGCTGCGGGGCTGGTGGTGGGCAAGATCGGCGTCGCTGCGGTTACCCCTTCGGAGTTGCGGCTCGCGTTGCACGAGCACGGTCAGGGCGGGCGCGGCCTGCTCAGTCGCAGCGAGGTACGGCAGATTGCTGCCGAGGTGCGTTCACGCGGTGAGCGTCTGGTCATGACCAATGGCTGTTTCGACATCCTGCATGCCGGCCATGTGGCCTACCTTGAAGAAGCCAAGCTGCGCGGTGATCGCCTGCTGGTGGCCGTGAATGACGATGCGTCGGTGTCGAGGCTCAAGGGTTCCGGCCGGCCGATCAATCCATTGGCTGATCGCATGGCCGTGCTCGCCGGACTTGCCGCGGTCGACTGGGTGGTGCCGTTCAGCGAGGACACGCCCGAGGCGCTCGTATCAGAAGTGTTGCCGGATGTGCTGGTGAAGGGCGGAGATTACCGGCCGGAGAATATCGCCGGGGCCCGCTCCGTGCTGGCCCGGGGAGGAACAGTCGAGGTTCTCGCTTTCCATCCCGGCCGTTCGACCAGCACGATTGTCGAGGCCATCAGCCGTCTCTCAAAACCATAGTTTCCTCTCACTGATGGGCAGAACCTCCTGGTTGCGGAACGCGTATATCGTTCTCAGCTATCTGCTCGCGCCGCTGCTGCTTGTCCACCTGTACTGGCGCAGTATCAGCGTGCCCGCCTACCGGCAGAGAATCCGTGAGCGCTTTGGCTTCGGTATGCCGCGCCTGCCCCGGCCGTCAATCTGGGTACATGCGGTATCGGTCGGCGAGGTGCAGGCGGCTGCGCCGCTGGTGCGCGCCCTGCTGAAGCGGTATCCGGAAGTGCCGCTGGTGCTGACCACGATGACACCGACCGGCTCCGAGCGTGTCCGGCTGCTGTTTGGCGATACAGTCGTGCACCGCTACGTGCCCTACGATCTGGCGGCAGCGGTGAGACGGTTTTTTGACCGGGCTCGACCTTCGTTGGCCATCATCATGGAGACCGAGCTCTGGCCCAACCTCTATCATGAATGTGGCCAGAGGCGTGTGCCGCTGGTTCTGGCCAGCGCCCGTATATCGCTGCGCTCACTTGGTCGCTATCGCCGGCTGATGCCCCTGTTTCGCGATACGCTGGCCAACGGAATCGTTATCGCTGCGCAGACCCCGGCTGATGCAGAACGGTTTCGCTCGCTGGGTGCGAACCCGGCCCACACCCACGTTACCGGTAACATCAAATTCGATTTCGAGCTGCCGCATGCGGTTCTGCATGCCGGGCGCGCGCTGCGTGAGCTGCAGGCGCGTGACCGGCCGGTATGGATAGCAGCCAGCACGCATGATGGCGAGGAATCCGTGTTGCTGGCTGCGCATGCACTGATCCGCGAGCAGCATCCTGAGGCTTTGCTCCTGCTCGTCCCCCGTCACCCGGAACGATTTCCAGAGGTGGCCGCCCTGATCGACAGTTGCGGGTTTGCGCAGGTCAGGCGCAGCAGTGCTGCAGTTGCTGGTCAAGGCACATCGGTATTTCTAGGCGATACCATGGGTGAGCTTGTGACCTTCTATGCCGCCGCAGATGTGGCTTTTGTCGGTGGCAGTCTCGCTGCCATCGGCGGACACAACCTGCTTGAACCGGTCGCGCTCGGTATACCGGTCATTACCGGTCCGCACAATGAGAACGCTGCTGATATCTGTGCGCTGCTGGTTGCCTGCGGGGCTGCCAGCGTCCTGCCCGATGCGGACGCCATTGCTGCGGAGGTCTGCCGGTTGTTTGCGGATCCGGCTGAGCGTCAGAGGCGCGGCGCAGCCGGCCAGGCCGCCATCGCCGCGAATTGCGGGGCGCTGGAGCGGTTGTTGCAACTCATTGCTCCGCTGATTCCGCCCCATCCCGACTGAGGCGGAAAACGGTCGCTGAACTACTTCAGCAGTGTATCGACCTGGGCCAGATCATCGACCGCCAGCGTGCCTGCCGCCTGCTTGAGTCGCAGCCCGTTG
The DNA here is from genome assembly GCA_044344525.1 of Gammaproteobacteria bacterium. GTDB lineage: Bacteria > Pseudomonadota > Gammaproteobacteria > Steroidobacterales > SHZI01. The sequence goes on from JBIJCV010000001.1 coordinate 16,561, forward strand.
ATCAGGTAGTCGTAGCGGCTGCGGAGGTATAGAGCTTCCGCTACATAGGTCTTGCGCTTGGCATCAAGTACATCGACGGCAGTGCGGGTACCGACTTCATAACCAGCTTCGCTGGCCTTGAGTGCGGTACGGCTGGATTCCAGCGCCTGCTTCAGCGCCGCGACCCGGGAGATATCCGAAATCACGCCCAGGTAGGCATCCCGCGTCTGCTGTTCGGTCTCGCGTGCGGTGCGTTCAAGCCGTTCCCGCGATGCCCGATGGCGGTATACGGCCTGCTGCACCCGGGCTGAGGTCTGGCCGCCGCTGAAAATGGGCAGCGACATCTGCAGCGAGATGCTGTCAGTTTCCAGGTCTGTGCCCGTTGGAGTGCGCAAGATGGTTCCCGGACAGGTGCCGTCCGGGGCCGTGGGACCATTACACGACCGGGAAAATCCTTCGTTATCTGTATTGTTCCGGCTGAGGACCAGATCCACGGTTGGGTAATGTCCGGTGCGCGCCAGGCTGACATCGTCCTTGGCGATCTGGGTGCCGATCTGGCTGGATATGACACTGCGATTCTGCTGCAGGGCGGTGTTTACCCAGGCTTCGACATCAGTTGGGCTTGGCGAAGTCAGCGGGATATCTTCGGCGGGCTTGGCCAGTACGGGCGGGATCTCGTCAATGATCGTGCGCAGTGCTTCCCAATTGTTGGCCAGCGCACGCTTGGCGAGGATTTCAGCGGCTATCGCCTGGTCATATGCTGCCTGGGCTTCCTGTACGTCCGTGATCGCAATCAGCCCGACCTCGAAACGCTTCTTGGCCTGCTCGAGTTGGCGGCCGATGGATTCCTTGGCGGCCTGTTCCGAGGTCAGGGTGTCTTCTGCAGCCAGGACGCGAAAATAAGCGTCGGCGGTGCGCACGATCAGATCCTGCTGCGAGGCCTGGTAGTCGGCATCAGCCTGGGCTGATTTTTTCTCCGACTGGGAAAGGGTTACCCACTGGTCCCAGCGAAATACGCTCTGGCGAAGTTCAAGTATCCAGTTTTTCGCATCGGTGTCGCGTGAGTCGACCACACGGGTAGATTGCAGGCCACCGAAGAAGGTGCTGGTAGTGCCGCCAGCGGCATTGTCAGCGAGATTCATCCGACCACTGGCCTGCGGCAGCAGGGCACCGCGCGCAATGGGTTTGCCTTCAAGGACGGCAAGGCGGTTGGCTTCTGCTTCGCGCACCTTGGGGTCGCTGCGCAGCGCCTTTTCGTAGACCTGCAGCAGGGTATCGGCATGGGCTGCCTGGGTCAGAAGCAGGGCGACGGGCAGAAGCCGGCGGAGAATTCTCATGTCTGTATTCCTGTTCTTGTTTCGGACGAGACTGGCAGCAGCTCAGAAAGTGAAGGCTGGGTGTCCCGGCGCGTTCCGCAGCGGCGGAACGACTGTTTCCAGCAGGACTTCCGTGGCCCACTCGTGTTCGTCAAGCCGCCGTACCAGCCGGGCCTCCATCTGCGGGGCGCTGCCAGTCACCACGAACAGTCTGCCACCTGGTGCAAGCCAGTCCTCGAAACGACGATCATAGACTGGCAGCGAGCCAGTCAGCGCGATTACATCGAAGCGGCCAACCGGCATGAAGTCAAAGACGTCCAGATTCTGCACCTCAACGCCGCGATAGCCGGCGAGTCTGGTGCGTGCGGTGCTGGCCAGCTCCGGAAGAATTTCGAGGCTGGTGACCGCGCCGCCCAGTGCTGCCAGGCAGGCGGTCATGAACCCGCTGCCCGTGCCTACCTCAAGAATCCGTTCGCCGGCAGCCGGAGACAATGCCTGCAGCAGGCGCCCCTCCAGCTTCGGGGCCAGCATGAACTGGCCGCCCGGCAGCGGTATGCAGGTATCGGCGAAGGCGAGGGCACGGTAGCGGGCTGGCACAAACTGCTCGCGGGGGACGGTACCCAGCACGGCCAGAATGGCCGGATCAAGCACATCCCAGGTTCGCACCTGCTGGTTGACCATCTGGGTGCGTGCAAATTCGATATTGGTGTTCATGCAGAGCGGCTCAGGGTAAGGAGTTTGCTGATTGCAGACAAGTTCAGGAACGGTTGGTCGACCATTATCGTCTGAGGGCTGGATTATGGTGAACTCCGGGACCCGGCGGTAGACCCATCGGCTATGCTCTGGCTCATCCGCGAGGCCGGTTCGCGCCGTATTTCTGCCACAAGAGATACGAGCGCAATTATCGATCAGAGGAGGGCAGGGCCCGGCTGACCTTCCCATTAGCGATATCCAGATGACCGAGACGTGGTTAATCCTGGCGCTCGCCGTGATCTGCCTCGGGCTCGCCGGCACTTGCCTGCACCTCTGGCGTTCACGCGGTGCCTATGCGCGCAGTGTTGAGGCTCTCAATCAGGAGGTCCTCGATGCCGCAGAGGCATCTGCTTTCGGCAAACGGGTGACTCACCCGGCATCGGCCCCGGCGGCGTTTTCTGCGCTTGGCGACAATATCAACCGGTTGTTCGACACGCTGAATGCCAAGGACCGGCAGATGCGCCAGCGTGAGGCGCTGTTTCAGGATCTGGCCAATACGATGCCCGAGGTCGTACTCGTGCATCGCGATCGCGTGATTTTCGCCAACAACGTTGCCGCCGGACTGATCGGCCTGAGCCCGGAGCAGTTGGTTGGCCGACCAGTGACTGATCTGGTGCGACCGGCCTATCGGGCTGTAACCCGCAAGAACCTCAGCGGCCGCCTGGCCGGCGAGCCGGTCCCGGATCGTCTGGAGATTCAGCTCATCTCTGGCGATGAGGGTGGCATGTGGGTCGAAGCCGCTGGCTCGATCATCGACTATCGCGGGCAGAAGGCGATCCTGACCATCGCTCGCGATGTCAGCTACCGGAAAAACATCGAGGCCAATCTGGGGCGCGGCAAGCAGCAGGCCCAGATCACCCTCGAATCGATCGGCGAGGGGGTGGTCACTACCGATACTCAGGGGCTGATCGATTATCTGAATGGTGCTGCGGAGAAGCTGATCGGCACCAGTCGTGAGCTTGCGGTGGGCAAGCGCATGACTGAATTGCTGAAGCTGGTCGATGAATCGGACCGCAAGGATCTGGGTGATCCGGTGTCACGCTGCCTGGCCGAACGCCGCCAGGTCAGCCTGGGTCGTCGTGCCCTGATGCTCACCGTGGAAAATGACCGCGAGCTGTCAGTTGAACTGACGGCCTCGCCGATCATCGGCCCCGGCGATACGGTTGCCGGGGCAGTGGTGATCATGCATGACGTGACGGAGATGCGCGGCCTGACCCGGCGTATCTCCTATCAGGCGGCCCACGATGCGCTCACCGGCCTTGCCAACCGCAGCGAATTCGAGCGACGGGTGCAGGAGGCCATCGAGACCGGGCGCGACGATTCCGCACACTCGGTGCTCTGCTATATGGATCTCGACCGCTTCAAGGCCGTCAATGACACTTGCGGTCATCTGGCTGGTGACAACATGCTGCGTGAGATCGCCAAGCTGATCCGCGACAAGGTTCGTGACTCCGATCTTGTGGCGCGGCTCGGTGGTGATGAGTTTGGCATGCTGCTGCAGCGCTGCCCGCTGGACAAGGCGCGCCAGATCGCCGACGACGTGTGCAATGCGGTCCGGGATTACCGATTCATCTGGCAGGACCGTATTTTCACCGTCGGGATCAGCATCGGTCTGGTCGAGGTTGCGCGCGAGACGGGTTCGCTCAAGGATCTGCTCAGCGCAGCTGACTCGGCCTGTTATGTAGCCAAGCAGCAGGGCCGTGGCCGTGTCCATGTGTATTCGTCACGCGATGAAGTGTCCGCGCGGCAGCGTGGCGACATTCACTGGCTGCAGCAGTTGCAGGCGGCCTTGCGTGAGAATCGCTTTGAACTCCATACCCAGCCCGTCATTGCAACCAAAGGCCGGGTCGGCTCCGGTCCGGCGCTGGAGATTCTCCTGCGCATGACTGATGAGGACGGCAAGCTGGTACTGCCGCGCCAGTTCATTCCGGCGGCGGAACGCTATCAACTCATGTCGGGTATCGATCGCTGGGTGGTGCAGGCCACGCTGGCCGCCCTTGCCCATGGCGCCATCCGTCTGCCCGATGACCGTAGCTGCAGCATCAATCTCTCCGGCCAGTCGCTTGCCGATGAGGGCTTCCTCGAATTCGTGATCGATTGTCTGGATCACAGCCAGATCGCTCCCAACCGCATCTGCTTCGAGATCAATGAGACTGCCGTGATGGACCGCTTCGACCAGGCACGACGCTTCATCGGTGTGCTGCATGGGATGGGCTGTCAGTTCGGGCTGGATGACTTCGGCAGTGGCTTTGGTTCGTTCACCACCTTGCGTGACCTGTCCATCGACTATCTGAAAATTGACGGTAGCTATACCCATGACGTCAAGCCCGACACGCTGAATTACCAGGTCGTGAGTGCGATCACGGGCATGTCCCGCATTCTCGGCTTTCGAGTCATTGCCGAACAGGTTGAGGCGCAGGCGGATTTCGAAGCGCTGCGTACCATCGGTGTGGATTTCATTCAGGGACACTTCATCGATCGGCCGCACCGCCTCGGCGAGCCGGGTGGTGAGGTGGCGATACACTGATCGCGTGGTCTCAATCTCCCTGAACCAGTGCCCCACGCGGGTAGCGCAAGTGTGATGTTTCAATTGGCGCACTGGCAATTCCCGGCAGTACATCAAGGTAGTACTGCAAAGGCCAGTAGTGCCCGTTTCGCCTGAAGCTGGCGCGACCGGGGTGCGCGGTGACGTCGACATTCCAGGCGTTTGCGAGCGGTACATTGGTCGCTGGCGCGACATCGTCGGTATTGATGACGGCCATGGCAAAGTCGGCACAGCGACCATGATTGCGTGCGCCATGACGCCAGTCGACAAAGCCATGTAGCTGGAACGGATCCAGAAAGACCATGGTCACGCGTGCCGCCTGCGACTGTGGCGGGCGGTTATGGCGATAGCTCTCACACAGCGCGTCGGCAATATAGGCGCCGGAACTGTGGGTGATGAGCTGCAGTTCCTGCAACTGCTCATGGCTGGCGAGTCGCTTGCCAAGCCGGGTACCGAGTTGTTCGGCGGTCGCGACTGCACGCAGCCTCTGGTCTGACCATGGTGCCCAATGCAGGAAGCGCACAGCGACATCTTTCCGGCCTGCTGCCGCATAGTGCGCCCTGAGCTTGGTAACGATCGCGGGAAACAGCGGGTTGTCGCCATCTGCGCTGCCATGCGCAACGATCACGACGACGCGCGCATCCTCCGGTACACCAAGTCCCGGGTCTGTCAGATCCACGTCCACCGGCATGCGCGTATAAAACTCCATGCCGACGACGATCGTGACCACGACCAGCAATGCGATTGCCGCTTTCTTCATGCAGGCAAGTCTAGACCCGCCATGACCGGCAGACAAAAAAAACCCCGCACGAGGCGGGGGTTTTTTCAGCAGTGAGCCGCAATCAGAGCAGCGGCACCAGCAGCAGGGCCACGATGTTGATGATCTTGATCAACGGATTGATGGCCGGGCCAGCGGTGTCCTTGTAGGGGTCGCCGACGGTGTCACCGGTGACGGCGGCCTTGTGCGTCTCGGAACCCTTGCCGCCAAAATTGCCTTCTTCGATGTACTTTTTGGCGTTGTCCCAGGCCCCGCCGCCCGTACACATGGAAATGGCGACGAACAGGCCCGTCACGATGGTGCCGATCAGCAGGCCGCCAAGCGCGCGGATGCCGGCACCTGGACCCATCAGCAGGTTCATGCCGAAACCGACCACCACCGGTACCAGAATCGGCAGCAGTGACGGGACGATCATCTCCTTGATCGCTGCACGGGTCAGGAGGTCAACGGCCCGGGTGTAATCGGGTTTGCCGGT
>JBIJCV010000084.1:0-6872 GCA_044344525.1 Gammaproteobacteria bacterium
CCGGTGCCTGAAGGTTTTACAACCCGAGGGTTCAACGGGAAGTGCGGTGAGTCTGCTCGGAAGATAACGAGCCGGCGAAGCCGCCGCTGCCCCCGCAACGGTAAGCGCAGGATCAGGGCGCATCACACAGCCACTGTGCAATTTCGCATGGGAAGGCGATGCTCCCCGGAGGTTTGCTACAGAACCTCCCCCGCGCGAGCCCGTATACCGGCCGGCAGGTGTCATCGGATCGTCAGGTCTCGGAGGGAGACTGCGTGACGGTACGAGCCCTGTCGGCTGCGTTTCCATAGCGCTCTGTCTCGGCCTGTCCGTACGATGTCAGCAGCGGCCAGTGCCGTGGCTGGCCTGTTCCTTCTGCTCCCTGACGTACACAACATTCGCGCTCGGGTGTGAGCGTGCAGGGAGTATTTTGTGCGTAGTGCCCGCTTTGCCTCGTGCCTGTTCGCCGCCATCACGGTCACTGCCGCCGCCAACGCCGCGGACCGCCCGCCGGAAACCATCGTCGTCACTGCATCGCGCATCCCGGTGCCGCTGTCGGCGGTCGGCAGCTCCATCACCGTCATCGACCGCGAGCAGATCGAGCATCGCGAATCGGCTTTTGCCCTCGACCTGCTGCGCGATGTGCCGGGCGTTGCGATCAGCCAGTCCGGCAGCATCGGTTCCCAGACGCAGCTGCGCATGCGTGGTGCCGAGGCCAACCAGATACTGGTGCTCATCGATGGTATCGAGGCCAATGATCCGGCCGGCAACGCAGAGTTTGCCCTGGAAAATCTGGGCACCTGGGACATCGACCGCATCGAAGTTGTCCGCGGCGCCCAGAGCGGACTCTGGGGCAGCGATGCGCTGGCCGGTGTCATCAACGTCATCACGCGTCAGCCGGACGAGAAATTGTCCGTCAGCGGCTTCGGTGAAGGTGGTGCCTTCGATACCCGGTCTGCCGGCACGCGCATCAGCGGTGCGCTGCTCGGCACGCGCGCCGGACTGTCAGTCTCCAGTATCGATTCAGATGGTTCCAACAGCTCGCGTACTGGCAGCGAGGACGATGGCTACCGAAACAGGACTGCAAACCTGTCCCTGGCCGGCAACCCTGCCGACAACTTCGATCTGGAATTCAACGGTCGATATTCCGACATCCACAAGGAGTTCGACAGCATCAACTGGCTGACCGGGCTGCCAGCCGACACACTGGATGAGACCGATATGTCGCTAGGCTACTTTGGCACCAAAGGCACGCTGCGCTTGCTGGACGATCGCTGGACCCAGTCCCTGCGAGCCGGATGGACACGCAGCGATACGGACAACTCAAACGAGTTCGGCACCAACGGCTCGACCGACGCCGACCGGTACGCGTTCTATTACCAGTCGACCTGGCACTTCACGCCAGCCAGCACCGCGTCTGCGGGAAATTCGCTGACTTTGGCTTTGGATCACGAGCGCGAAGAATTCAGCCAGCGTGGCACGGCAACGCCATGGGGCGATCCCAATCAGGACCAGAGTGATCGCAACACGGCGCTCGTCGCCGAGGGGCTTTTCAGCCCGCTGGCACGGTTATCGGTATCACTCAGCGTCCGCCATGACGACAACAGCAGCTTTGAAAACATCAATACCTTCAGGGCTACCACCGCATGGACGGATGAAACCACCGGGACCCGCCTGCATGCCGCTGTCGGCAAGGGGCAGAAAGCACCAACTTTCATCGAGCGATATGGATACTTTCCTGGTCAGTTCACCGGCAATCCGGATCTCAAGCCGGAGCGCTCAACCGCCTGGGAACTCGGTATCGATCAGGCACTGCCCGGCGTTGATGCCAGCGTGGGCGCGACCTATTTTCACGAGGACATGAAAGACGAAATTTACGGTTACGCCTTCGACGAGGAGAGCTTTCAGACCACGGCGGTCAACCTGTCCGGTACCAGCAAGCGCCGGGGCGTCGAGTTGACCGCGATGGCGCGGCTGTCGCCAGCCCTGAAAATCTCGGCTGCTTACACCTACACCGACGCGACTGAACCGGATGCAATCACCGGCGCAGACGTGCAGGAGATCCGGCGACCGCAACATACCGGCAGCTTCGGCGCCGGCTGGAGATCCCGGAACGAACGCCTGCAACTGAATGCCAGCCTGAGCTATACGGGAACCCACAACGACGACTACTTCCCCCCCTCTTTCATCAAGGAAGTCGTGGAACTGGATGCCTATACGCTCGTCAGCGTTGCCGCGACATATCATCTGAACGATGCAACCCGCATCTACACCCGCATCGACAACCTGTTCGATACCTCATACGAGGATGTCCATGGCTACAACACGCCGGGCATCGGCGCTTATGCCGGTCTCCGCTTCGACTTCTGAGGGTGTGAGGCCGTTGCACATCCGGTTACACTCGGTCGCGCCAGAGGAGGCGCCATGGGTAACCGGCTGACAAAAATCTACACGCGCACCGGCGATGACGGCAGCACCGGCCTCGGCACGGGCGAGCGGGTCCGCAAGGACAGTGCCCGGGTCGAGGCTTATGGCACGGTAGACGAACTCAATTGCTGCGTCGGCCTGGTACTGGCCAGTCCAGACCTGCCGCGATTGATCGGCGACAGCCTGCAGGGAATACAGCACCGGCTGTTCGATCTCGGTGGTGAGCTTGCCGTACCGGGGCGCAACGTGATCCTCGCAGAGGACAGCACCGACCTCGAAACCTTGCTGGACACCCTCAACGCTGAACTGCCAGCGCTGAAGGATTTCGTTCTGCCGGGCGGAACCCCCGCTGCTGCCAGCTGCCATCTGGCGCGTGCGGTCTGTCGCAGGGCTGAACGGCGATTGCTGAGCCTGCAACAGACAGAGTCCATCAACCCGGAAGCACTGCGCTACCTGAACCGGCTGTCTGATCTGCTGTTCGTCATGTCACGAGTGCTGTGCAGGGCCAGCGGCGGCAAGGAGATCATCTGGAAACCGCGCGGCAAATAGACGCCCCGTCCCGAGGCCGGAATGACGACGATCACTTCAGCGGATAACCCGCGTTTCCGCGACCTTGCAAAACTGCAGCAGTCCGGCCGCGAGCGGCGCAAATCCGGTCTGGCACTGCTTGAAGGCGTACATCTGGTACAGACCTACCATCAGCAACGCGGCTTGCCGGAGCAGCTGATCGTCAATGCAGAGCGGCGCCACGAAGCCGAGATCGAGGCGCTGCTGGCCGCGCTTGCGCCACTGGAGGCCGTGGAGTTCAGCACAAAACTGTTCGCCCGGCTGTCCTCCGTCGACACCCCCACGGGCATACTCGCCGTCATCAAGGCACCCGCTCGCAGCTCAATCCCCGCACAACCCGGCCCCTGCATCATCCTTGAAGACATACAGGATCCGGGCAACCTCGGCTCGATACTGCGCTCAACCGCAGCTGCGGGCCTGCGCGAGGTGTATCTGTCGCGGCATTGCACCGATGTATGGTCGCAGCGCGTGCTCAGGGCCGGCATGGGCGCCCACTTCCTGCTCGACATCTACGATGGAGTCGACCTCGGCGAACTGACCCGTACCTTCACGGGACGCATCATCGCAACCCACCTGCACGCCCAGCAGTCCATTTACGACACCGATCTTTGCGGCACCATCGGCCTGGTGTTCGGCAACGAGGGGGCCGGCCTGTCGCGGGCGGTACTTGATGCAGCCAGGGAGGTCGTCGCCATCCCCATGCCGGGCGCCACGGAATCGCTGAATATCGCTGCAGCAGCCGCGGTATGCCTGTTTGAGCGGGTCCGGCAAGGTACGATACGCACCCGGGAATAGAAGTACGGCGCATGGAACAAACCCATTTCGGCTTCGAGACGGTTGCTGCCGCCGAAAAATCCGGGCGCGTGCGCGCCGTATTCGACTCGGTCGCCCCCAGCTACGACATCATGAACGACCTGATGTCGGGTGGACTGCACCGCTGGTGGAAACACTTCACGCTGGGACGTACCGGACTGAGGCCGGGCGACCGGGCACTCGACGTGGCCGGCGGCACCGGCGATCTGTCCGCCGGGATGGCGAAGCAGGTCGGTCCGACCGGGCTGGTACTGCATACGGACATCAATCGAGAGATGCTGGAAGTCGGCCGGCGGCGACTGGTTGATCGCGGCATCGTCGGCAATACCCACTCGCTGCAGGCCAATGCGGAATGCCTGCCCTTCCGCGATGCGACTTTTCACTGCGTCACGATCGGCTTCGGACTGCGCAACTGCACCGACAAGCCGGCTGCGCTGCGCTCCATGGCGCGCGTCACCCGTCCGGGTGGACGCGTCATGGTGCTCGAATTCTCGAAAGCACTGAAGGTACTGGAGCCGCTCTACGATCTCTATTCCTTCAAGATACTGCCGGCCCTCGGCGAACTGGTCGCGAAGGATGCAGCGAGCTACCGCTATCTGGCTGAATCGATCCGCATGCACCCCGACCAGGAAACGCTTCGCGGCATGATGCAGGACGCCGGACTGGAGGACGTCCGCTACCACAACCTCAGCGGCGGCATCGTCGCCCTGCATATCGGCTACCGTTACTGAGCGCTGGCACACGAAGCATATGGACCGTCTCTCGCCCCTGGCCCTCCGGCCGCTCGAAGGCCTGATCAATCGCGGCATTGCGCAGTCAACTGACGCACTGGCAGCGGCAGCCACACTGGATGGCCAGTCCCTTGATGTGCATATTGATGGAACGCCCATCGCGCTGCGCATGGTGATCGTGGATGGCGTCGTGCAGCTGAGCCAGCTGGAAGCGGATATCGAAGCGCATGCCGCTACCGCCAGCGTATCCGGCCCGCCGATTGCCATGCTGCGGCTGATGACCGGCGACCCGCAGGCGCTGATACGCGCTGGCGAGATCCGCGTCGGCGGATCGCCGGATGCGGCCGACCTGTTCCGCGACCTGCTGTACCTGGCAAGGCCCGACATCGAGACCGAACTGGGCCGGATTCTGGGCCAGTCGGCAGCACATCAGCTCGGCAGTTTCGCGCGTGGACTGGGTGATTTCGGCGCGCGTGCCGGAGAAAAGCTGGCGCAGCGCCTGAGCGAGTACCTGACCGTCGAGACAAGAAGTCTGCTGACGCAAGCCGAGCTCGACGGGTTCCTGCAGGCCGTAGATACACTTGCCAACGATGTCGAGCGTGCCGCCGCACGGGTCGAAGGCCTCCGGAACCGCGGCGTATGAATCGCATCCAGCTGCTGCGCCGCCTGGTGTCTATCCAGCGGATCCTGGTCAAGTACGGGCTGGATGAACTGATCGGCAGCAGTCATCTGCTGCGGCCTGCGCGGCTGTTGTTTCGCCTTTCACCATCGGGCTGGCGCGGTACACAGCTGGATCAGCCGCGCGGCGTGCGCATCCGTCTGGCCATCGAAGAACTGGGCCCGATATTCGTGAAATTCGGCCAGTCGCTGTCGACACGGCAGGATCTGCTGCCGGCCGACATCGGCACTGAACTCACCCGCCTGCAGGACCAGGTGCCACCCTTCCCGGCCGAGCAGGCCCTGGCAGAAATCGAGCGCAGCTTCGGGCAACCGGCCAGCCAGTTGTTCGCCAGCTTCGAGCATGAAGCACTTGCCGCAGCCTCCATTGCGCAGGTACATGCCGCACGCCTGCACAGCGGCGAGGATGTTGTCGTCAAGATTCTGCGGCCCAATGTACGTGAACTGGTGCGCCGTGATCTCGACGTCATGTATGCGCTGGCGCGACTTGCGGAACGTTGGTGGCCCGAGTCGCGACGCCTGCGGCCGGTGGACATCGTTGCCGAATACGAAAAGACCATCCTCAACGAACTCGATCTGGTGCGCGAGGCTGCCAACGCGGCTCAGCTGCGGCGCAACTGGCTGGGCTCGCCGTTGATTTATGTTCCACAGGTCTACTTCGACTACTGCCGCAAGTCGGTCATGGTGATGGAACGCATCCACGGTATTCCCATCGACGACATGGATGCGTTGCAGGCAGCCGGTGTGAACATCCCGCGACTCGCCGCCAACGGCGTGGAGATCTTTTTCACGCAGGTATTCCGCGACAACTTTTTTCATGCCGACATGCATCCCGGCAACATCTTCGTCGACGCAACCAATCCGGAATATCCGCGCTACGCCGCGGTGGACTTCGGCATCGTCGGCAGTCTCAGCGAGCGCGACAGCCGCTATCTGGCCGGCAACTTCATGGCTTTTTTTGAACGCGACTACTACCGCGTCGCCAAGCTGCATGTGGATTCCGGCTGGGTACCCGCCGGCACCCGTGTGGACGAGCTCGAAGCGGCCGTACGCACGGTCTGCGAACCGATCTTCAGCAAACCACTGAAAGACATTTCCTTTGGCCATGTACTGCTGCAGCTGCTCAGCATTGCGCAGCGCTTCGACATGGTGGTGCAGACCCAGCTGATCCTGCTGCAGAAGACGCTGGTACAGGTGGAAGGCCTCGGCCGGGTGCTCTACCCCGAACTCGATATCTGGCAGACCGGCAAACCGGTGCTCAAGGCCTGGATGCGCGACCAGACCGGCCCGCGGGCGACGCTGCGCCGCTTGCGACGCGACTGGCCGGATCTGCGCCATGCGCTGGAGAAGCTGCCGCAGGTGGCCCGTAAACTGGTCGATGAGACGCTGGAAGGCGAAGCCACTGCGCAGAAGAACGGGGCGGATCGTGAGATGCAGCGTGCCGCGGCCCGGTCCCGCTACCTGGTCAGTGTGGGCGGCATTTTGCTCATCGCTGCGGCACTCTGGCTGGGGCTGGCAACAGAGCCACGCTGGCCAGGCTGGGTCACTGCAGGCGCTGGATTCGCAAGCCTTTGGTTTGGAAGGCCTAAGTTATAGCTACTGTCAATACAGTGGCTATATAAATCCACTCATTCAGGCGGTTTTCGGACGCAGTGCACGCAGGAAGGCGACCGGATC
>JBIJCV010000085.1:0-6804 GCA_044344525.1 Gammaproteobacteria bacterium
AGCCTTTCGGCACCTACGGCGACCCGCTGCACTTCGATGCCGCCCGGGTGGCTGCCCTGCCCACCAGCGCCATTGACTGCATCGAGCCCCGCTATGCCAACCTGGATCCCATCCGGGAGCGACTGCGGGCCACGCCCCGCATCCGGCGGCTGGAGCTGCGGGCCGGCCACTGCCCCATGGTGAGCCACCCGGCGGAGTTGGCGACCCTGCTGCTGGCGGAGATCCGTGAGCCGCCGGCCCCGGGCTGACATTTCCGGCACCAACATAAAAGGTGTCACCTAAAAGGTGTCAGATTTATTTTCCACGCTGGACAATAAATCTGACACCTTTTAGGTGTGACGGAAAAAGGCGAGAGCCTCAAAAGAACGCTATTGCCGAAGCGCTGAGAAAACGCTGCAAGCCGGTTCAGTTCTCCACGAGGCGGCGGGCGAGCAGGTGACTGATCGCGAGCGTCAGCAGGCCGACACCGAACAGGCCTGCGCAACGCGGCAGCAGGGCGAGCAGGGGTTCGCTGCGCCAGAAAAGACCGCTGTAGGCTTCGAGTGCCCAGGTATTGGGTGTGATCCAGCCCAGCGTTTGCAGCCAGCCGGGCATGAAAAAGCGCGGCACCATGCTGCCGCCCACCGCCGACATGATGAGAATCACCACCGTGGGCAGGATCTGCGCCTGGGCGCGCGTGCGGCAGGCGGTGACGAGCAGCAGACCCAGGCCTGCGGCGAGCACCGCAGAGCAGAACGAAATGAGCAGCCACGCGCCAAAGTTGCCGGGCACATCCACGCCATAGATCAGCCATGCCACGGCAAAGATCACCGTGCCCTGGACCATGCCCTGCAGGGTCAGAAAAATGAATCGGCCGTTCACCACCACCGTCATGCCGCCCGGTCCTGCGGCAATGCGATCGAGGATGCCGGCTGCCTGGTCGTCGAGAATGCCTGCGGCATTCTGTGCGCTGGCAAACATCAGGAACATGAAGGCCACGGCACCGGCGTAATAGGCGATGTGGTTGAGTCCGGCGTTCTGCCCCGCCACATTCTCGCTTTCGAGCAATTCCTCGAATGACCAGCCGCCGCGCTGTCCTGACGCGGAGGATGCGCGCAGATTGGCCAGTCCGGTATCTATCTCGCTCTGCTGTATAGCCGAGAATTCCGTGAACTCGGTGCCGATGAGTTCAGCAACCCGGCCAATGGCAAGATCCGGCAGTGCTGCAAAGTAGGCGCGCTGCAACTGACCGCTCAGTACCGTGGCGGCCACATTGCGCGAAGGGTCGACGAGCAGCAGCAGTGGCGGGGCAGCAAGCCCCGTGGCGGTGGCCAGCGATTCGCCGTCGGCACGCACGATCAGCGCCACGTCAGCGGTGCCCCGGCGCACCAGATCGAGCGCCGTCTTGCGGTCGGGTACGCCGGGCACCACGGTGACGGTTGTTGCATCGTTGAGTGCGGCCAGCAGTCGGGTCGAGTCAGCGCTGCGTACTTCATCGACGATCGCCACATTTACCTGAACCTGATCGCTGGCGGCGGTGGCGAAGATTTCGGCAAAGATCAGGAAGAACACCGCCGGTACAAACAGGCTGAGCAGCAGTGCGCCGCGGTCGTGCAGCAGTTGAAGCAGGGCGGCCCGGAAGATTGCCAGGGTCATTCGTGCGGTACCTGTCCCGTAAGTTCGATGTAGACGCCGTGCAGCCCCGGTTGCCGGATCCGCAGTTCGGCAATGTCTGCGCCGGCGTCGATGAGCTGTGTGCGCAGTTCCGGCAACTTCTCGAGCCCGCTGCCGAGGCGGCCGATCCACACCCGGTCTTCATTGGTCGGCGACAGCCTGGCGGCGCGCAATGCGTCGCGGATCGACGGGGCAGGTTCTGCGGCGAGCATGAGTACGACTTCCTGGTCGCTGCCGAACAGGCGGCCGATCAGTTTTGCAAGGCTGTCTTCGGCGCGTATGGTTCCGGCCGACATCAGCGCGACACGATCAGCAAGCGCTTCGGCTTCCACCAGATCGTGGGTCGTCATGATCAGGCTCATGCCGGTGCCGCGCAGACGATTCAGCACTTCATGCACTTCGCCGCGTGCGACCGGATCAAGCCCGACTGTCGGTTCATCGAGCAGCAGCAGGTCCGGGCGGTGCAGGGTGCCGGCGGCAATATTGATCCGGCGCTGCATGCCACCGGACAGGGTTGCCACCACCTCATCGGCACGTAGCGCGAGGCCCGACCACTCGAGCGTGGCGGCCACGGCGGCTGGCAGTTCGCTGCGCTTCAGGCCCGCCAGTCGGCCAAACAGGGCGAGGTTGTTGCGCACCGAAAGTTGCGTCCAGAGCGCGATCGACTGCGGTACAAAACCGATCCGGCGCCGGACCCCCGCATTCAGCGGATCGCCGCCTGCGACACGGATGCTGCCGCTGTCCAGACGGGTGCGGCCGCAGAGCGCGCGCAGCAGCGTGGTCTTGCCGGCACCGTTGGGTCCAAGCAGCACCAGAATCTCGCCGCGGTCGGCGGTCAGGTCGGCACCTGCCAGTGCGGCACGCGCGCCAAAGCGGCGCAGTGCCGACCGCACCACCACCAGGGGTTCAGTGCCGGGAGATATTGGCACAGCGTGCCTGGCTCAGAGGCCAAAGCGCGTGAAAAGGTCGCGTTTCGGCCCGGGCAAGCGGGATTTGAGGAAGCGGCCCATGAGCTTGCCGGTAGTCATCCATGCGATGCGCCGGCCGCTTTGCCGGTTGGCGAGCAACTGCTCCACCAGCCAGGGCGTCGATGTTTCCACATAGTCACAGAGGATATTGAGAATGGGGCGGATCTTCTGCCACTCGGCGGGATCAATCTGTTTCTGCTCCTCGAACCAGTTTTCGGTGATCAGCATGCCGGGACTGATGGTGCCGATGATGATCTCCGGGTTGCTGTTTTCAAGTACCAGATATTTTGTCAGCAGCCAGTCGGCAGCTTTGGTGGCGCTGTATACGCCCATGTTCGGGGTCAGCCGTTTGCCATCGAAGCTGCCACCCAGCATGTTGTAGAGCGCACCCGAACCCTGCTGGCGGAAGCCCTGAATCGCTACCTGTGAGCCGAATACGCTGCCCTTGAAATTGCCATCAACCAGCGTGTGCACCAGTTCCTCGGGCAGCTCATGCACCGCGTAGCGCGAGGTTGCACGGCCGGCATTGTTGATCCAGAAGTCCACGCGGCCGAAGCGGGTGACAGCGAAATCCCACAGCGCCTGCACATCAGCCTTGCGGGTGACATCGCAGGTCGCGCCGGCGACTTTGGCCGGACCCGTGGCAGCGAGTTCGCTGACCGCCTTGTCTACATCTGCCTGCCGGCGGCTGGAAACGACCAGATTGTGTCCGCGCTTCAGGAACTCAACGGCGAGGCCGCGGCCGATGCCGCGCGTACTGCCGGTGATGACTACGTTCGCCATGTGGTCTGCTTCCGGCAATCGTTGAGGATCCGATCCAGATGATGTGCGGTGATCTGCTGCCACTCGAGTTTCATCCACGGGCTGAAGCGCTCCGGATCGGCGGCGATCTCGCGGCTCAGGTCGGTCGGGGAGACCCAGCGTATCGCGGCGATTTCCAGCGGATCGGTGCTGATGGTGCCGGACGCAAGGCCGGCATAGACATGGCACAGTTCGTGTTCGGAGCCGACCGTACCGAATGCCGCCTGATAGCGGAACTTGTACAGAAAGCCGAGCCGGCACTCGACCTGCAGTTCTTCCCGGACACGCCGTTGCGCGGCCGCCCCGGTGGCTTCCCCCGGTCGCGGGTGACTGCAGCAACTGTTGGACCAGTAGCCCGGCCACAGCATCTTGCCGGCCGCGCGTTCCTGTATCAGGACCTGTCCGTCTGCATCGAACAGAAACACCGAGAAGGCCCGGTGCAGGGTGCCCGCACCCAGATGGCATTCTGTTTTCGGCAGCGTGCCGATCTCATGGTCGGCTGCGTCGACCAGGATCAGCAGATCTTCAGTGACGGCAGCCCGTGCAAGTCCGCTCATGACTGGTGGCCTGCGGTGACAATCAAGGTGCGGAATCCCTGGCGCTCGATGGCGGCCTGAACCTCTGCCGTATCGCCGTTGCAAAGGGCGATCATGGCGCCGCCGCCGCCGCCGCCGGTCAGCTTGGCACCGGCTGCGCCGGCACTGCGTGCAATGCCGATCAGTTGTTCGAGTTCCGGGCTGGAAACCTGCAGTGCGTTCAGCAGGCCCTGGTTGATGTTCATGAGGTCACCGAGAGTCGCGATGTCGTTGTCCTGGATTGCCAAGACTGCCTGCAGTACCAGCGCGTCTATGTCATCGAATATTTTTTCATACAGACGCGGATTGCGTTGCCGTGCTTCGGCGACGTTGGCCACCGTGCGGGCGGTCAGCCCCTCGTGGTGTGTCATGCCGACCACCAGCGACAGCGATCCGGGAATGTTGAGTCCTTCAGTCAGCGGCGGTGTGCCACGGCGGTAAACCAGCGGTGTGCCCAGCGTAGCCATGGTGTTGTCGATGCCGCTGGGCTGACCATGGGCGATCTGTTCCGACAGCCAGGCCAGTTCATTGACTTCGGTATCGTTCAGACCGAGCCGGAAATGCAGATCCAGCGCGCGCACGATTGCCACCGCCAGCGCGGCTGAGCCGCCCAGCCCCATGCCGCGCGGCACATCCGGAAAAACTTCGATGCGCAGCTTGCGTGTCGCGAGGCCCAGCTTGTCGAGAATCGCCCCGGCGGCGCGCTCGAAGGAGCGGCGCTGCTCGGGCGGCTTGGCCAGCTGGTATTCGACACCCCAGCGCGGGATCAGCAGTTCGACGCCACGCTCGCCATCCTCGACCACCGCGCGAATGGTCAGTGGAATCGGCAGCGCGATGGCATGCCTGCCATGCACCACCGCATGCTCGCCGAGCAGAATGATCTTGCCGTAGCCGATGCCGACTCCGGCCTCCGGTTCGCGCCGCGCGGCGGTCCCGGCAGAGTGGGCCGACTGGCGGATTTCAGCCAGGATCTGTTCGGCCTTCCATACCTTGATCTCGCCGCTCTGGAGGACGCGCTCCAGCACCTCGTTGAACAGTTCCGGCGGCGCGCCCGCTGCCTTTACCACGCTGCGCGCGTGCAGCGTCATGTGGCCGGTCTGGATGCCATCGGTGGCGAGTGCCCGCAGCGCTGCAAAGTTCTGTGCCAGTCCCACCGCCGCCATCACTTCGGCAAGTTCGGTAGCGGTCTCGGCGCCCAGCAGGCGCAGGTTCATCGCCACGCCCGGATTTGATTCCAGCGGGCCGCCGACGATGCCCACCTTCATCGGCATCTCGATACGCCCGCACAGGTTGCCGGCTGCGTCTTTCCACCATTCCGTGAGCGAGCCATAGCGTCCATGCCTGGCCGCATAGGCATGGGCGCCGGCTTCGATGGCGCGCCAGTCGTTGCCGGTGGCGAGGGCTACGGCATCGACGCCGTTCATGATGCCCTTGTTGTGCGTTGCTGCCCGGTAAGGGTCGGCATGCGCAAAGTCGGCCGCGATGATGATGCCGTCTCGTACCCGTTCGCCGGAGTAACCCTTGCCGGCGAGCTGGGCCACCGGCAGTACCACCTCGGCACGCGCCAGGGCGCGATCGGCCAGATTCGACAGGATGCGCAGGAATACCGTGCCTTCGGTGATCTGCTCGATCAGAGAGGCCACGCCCTCGCACATGCCGTTGACGAGATTGGCGCCCATCGCATCGCGGGTATCGACCAGCAGGTGCACGACCAGCATTTCGCCCGGCATCGAGCGCAGCGGATAGCTGCGTACCTCCAGGTCTACGGCACCGCCGCCGCGCGCCACCATGCGCGGATGCAGGCTGTTGGCGAGGTCGATGATTTCCTGTTTTCGTTCCAGGACGGCGGCATGCGCGGCAGGCAGATCCGGTACCTCGATGACCTGGATCTGGCCGATCAGGATCGGTGGCGTGGAGTTGGTGGCAAAGCCACCGGATTCGCGAGCCAGCTTGGCGGTTGCACTGATGGCAGCGACGATCGACGGTTCTTCCACCGCCATCGGCACCACATAGTCCTTGCCATTGATCAGGAAATTCAGGCCCAGCCCGACGGGAATACCGAGTACACCGATGACGTTCTCGATCATCTTGTCGGCGGCCTGCAGGTCTAGCGTCGTCTGGCCGCGTGACAGGCGGTCGAAATCCGCATCGCTGAGCAGGCCGCGCTCATGCACGGCGTTGATACGCTCGGCGACGCTCATCTTGTAGAAACGCGGGATGCGGGATTGAGACACGGGACGCACCTGGGTGGCTGTTCACAGGCGCTCCGCAAGGCGATGAAAGCCGGCGGCAGCGCGCGGCAACCGTATCAGGAATGACCCGGCGCTGCCACGTTTCCGGGTCCGGGTCAGACCGTCCTGCTGCATTTCGTTGCGGCCGGGCAGGGCGGTAACATGGCCCGGACTTCGGGTGGCAGGTGTTGGCATGGTGGATGACAGGGTCTGGCTGAAGGAATATCCACCGGGTGTCCCGGCGGGAATCGATATCGATTCCGGCGACTCGCTGGTCGGGTTGCTGGATCGCGCCTGCACCCGGTACGCGCAAAAACCGGCGTTCAGCAATCTGGGCCGCACGCTCAGCTACGCCGGGTTTGATGAATTGACCCGCCGCTTCGCCGCGTGGCTGCAGGGTCTGTCGGGGGTGGAGTCTGGCGATCGCGTCGCCATCATGCTGCCGAACGTGCTGCAGTATCCGGTCGCATTGTTTGGTGTCTGGCGTGCCGGGCTGGTGGTGGTCAACGTCAATCCGCTGTACACCGCACACGAACTCGAGCATCAGCTCAATGACAGTGGTGCCAGGGTACTGGT
>JBIJCV010000086.1:0-6771 GCA_044344525.1 Gammaproteobacteria bacterium
GGGAACGTCGCGCTGGCGACGAAGCCCCGGCCGGTGACATCGCTGGAAAAGCTGAGCGCGGCCTGATGCAGGTCGGCGATACGCCGGACGATCGATAGCCCGAGACCGCTGCCCGGTCCGGTTGCCTGGCCGCGGAAGAACCTTTCGCCCAGTTTTGTGAGGTCTGCCGGCGGTACGCCGGGACCGGCATCGCTCACCGTCAGCGTGACGCCGCCTGGCCGGGCTTCGACACGCACCTGAACATCGCGCCTGCCATGCTGGATGGCATTTGCCAGCAGGTTGCGGATCAGTATGTCCAGCAGTGCAGCCTGACCCGTGACCGCGGTGTTGCCACTGGTTTCGAGGCTGATGTCGATCCCGTTCGACAGCGCTGCAGGAGCCAGTTCGGCCATTGCGTTGCGCACGATCAGCGCAAGGTCGTGGTGCGCATGCAGTTGCGGTGATGGCGCCTGTTCCAGGCGAGCCAGAGTGAGCAGTTGCTCCATCAGCACGCCCATCCGGTCACAGGCCTGCATCACCTGGTCGAGTGCCTTGCTGCGTACCGTTTCATCGCCGGTACTGCGCGCCACTTCGGCCTGGGCCCGGACTGCCGCCACCGGTTTGCGCAGTTCGTGTGCGGCATCAGCAGTAAATCGCCGCTCCATTTCCGTGCTGTGCTGTATGCGTGTGAACAGGTCGTTGATCTGGCCGACCATCGGCACAGCTTCCGACGGGATGTTTTGCAACTCCAGCGGCTCCAGCGCCAGCGCCTGCCTGGTACCCAGTTGATCGCCAAGACGGTCGAGCGGACGCAGCGCGCGGCTGACGCTCCACCAGATGAGCAGTCCAAGCAGGGGCAGGGCGACGCCGAGCGGCCACAGGACATTGAAGGCAACGCGTGCGGCGATGCGCTCCCGTACCGCGTGTTCTTCCGCGACTTCGATCAGCACGCTGCCTGCCTGGTCCCAGGTCGTGAAAACGCGCCACCTGCGCCCGGCGGCCGTGCTGTCGGCGAAGCCGGCATCAATACCGGACAGCCGGATACCGGGTGCGTCGGCTGACTTCAGGATCAGCTCCTTGCCGGCGAGCCAGACCTGAAAGCTGACTTGCTGTGCGTAGTCGCCCGGTTCCAGCAGGTCGTCGGTATCCAGTTCCAGCAGCTCATGGCCGGTCTGTGCAGCGAGGATCGAGGTGACATGGGCAAGGTGTGCGTCGAGCAGCCGGTCGACCTCGCGGTGCGTATCCATGTAGGCGCCGAGCGCCGCCAGCAGCCATGCCAGCGTGATGGAGCCCATCAGCAGAATCAGCAATCGGCGCCGGATCGACATCAGTGCCGGGACTCGGCAGGCAACAGATAGCCGACGCCGCGCACGGTGCGGATCACCTCCGGCGCGAGTTTTCGGCGCAGATGATGGATATAGACCTCGATGGCGTTGCTTTCGACGGGTTGCTCCCAGTCGTAGATGCGGTTTTCCAGTTGTTCCCGCGTCAGTACCTGGCCGCTGTTCAGCATAAGCTGCCTGAGCAGTTCGAACTCGCGCGGCTGCAGTTCGATATCCTGGTTGCGAAAGCGTACCTGACGGGTATGGCCGTCGAGCATCAGTTCGCCGATTGTCAGCACCTCGGAACCCTGGCCATGCGCCCGGCGGATCAGGGCGCGCAGGCGTGCGGCGAGTTCCGAGATGGCAACCGGTTTGATCACGTAGTCGTCGGCACCGGAGTCGAGGCCGGTCACGCGGTCTTCGAGGGCATCACGGGCCGTCAGCACCAGCACGGGCAGCTGATTGCCGGCGGCCCGCAGGCTGCGCAAGACTTCGAGCCCGCTGCGCCGGGGCAGACCCAGGTCGAGCACGAGTGCGGAAAAATCACCGGTGCGGAGCTGTGTGTCAGCCGCCACACCGTCGCGCACCCAGCTTACCGTGAAGCCCCGGTCGCGCAGGCCAGCCTGCAGGGCATCACCCAGCAGTTCATCATCCTCGACCACGAGCACATGCACTGCCTCAGTCCCCAATCCACTGACATCAGCTGCCCACCAGTGTCCACAGCCAGAAGCCGAGCACGCTGATCAGTACCAGCGAGCCCAATCCATAAACACCGGAGCGGATCGCTGCCGCCGGCTCAGCCCGTTTGTAACCGGTCACCATGGCGCGGGCAAGGTTTTCATGGTCGAGCAGGCTGGAAACGACCACTCCGGCGATGTGCATGCCGACGACCATCAGCCAGGCATTGGCGAGGAACTCATGCACTTCCTCAAAGGCATCGCCGCCAAATTCGTTGTAGGTGGCGTAGCCGCTGAGGCCCGTCAGTCCGGCAAGTATCAGTATTGCCCATATCGCCAGACTGCCGGCCGGGTTGTGGCCGACGTAATGTGGCCGGTCGCCCCGCAACAGTCCCCGCACGTAGTCTGCCATCTCGCGCGGGCGATACATGAACGAGCGGAACTGCGCATAGCGGGTGCCGGTCAGGCCCCAGACGAGCCGGAACACGACGAGGCCCAGTACCGTGTAACCGAACATCACATGGATGTTCCGCAGGCGCTCGCCGTCTGCCAGCAGATACGCGCCCGCGAAGCTGGTGGCCAGCGTCCAGTGAAATGCCCGTGTTGGCAGATCCCATATCAATGCCTTGTCTTGCATGATGCTTCTCCTTCAGGGAATCTTGATGTCCCGTTCACGAAAACTGCCCTTGTCCGCACCCGTGTGGCAGGCGCCACAGTTGGCAGCGCTGCCGATCGCAGGCGATTTCCATTTGGCAGCTGCAATCTCGTCATGCTCACTGCGAAACCACTTCGTCTCGGTAATGCGCAGGATCGAGCTTTCGGGTTTCTGTCCGGTCTTGCTGCGTTTGGCGTTCTGGACCAGAAAGGCCTCGATGGTGGCGGCTGTTTTGGCATCGACGCTTGCGTCTGTGCCAAAGTGGCGGTCGAGCGAACCCATCATCGATTGCCAGGACTCAGCCGGAAGAAAGCGGGCTGGATAGGCAATATGGCAACTGCCACATTCTTCCTGCCAGACCGGGTTGGTGGGCGCCGGCTTTTTTGCGCCGTCAGCGTGGCCTGCCAGTGGCATGCCGATGAAGACCAGGCAGAGCGCTGCGGTCGCCGAAAATCGCTGCAGATGTATTGCTGTGTTCATGAACCAGATCTCCATATCAAGGGGTGATTGATCGCAGCCAGGTGATTACATCGCCCTGTTCCCGGGCCGTGCATTCCCGCTCGAAGACATCCCGGCAATTGCGCTTGAACCACTTTTCCACCTTGGCGGAATCGGTGAAGCGCTTCGGGTTGCTGGCCGGCGCCATCGGCTGGATCGTCTTGCCGGTCACCGTGTGGCGGCCGGGTTTGCGCGGGTCAGTGGTGTGGCAGGTGCTGCAACTCCAGTCCTTGCCCTTGGTGCGCCAAAGGACTGCGCCACGTTCGGCCGAGAAGCCGCTGAAGGTCTTGTCGCTGCGCGCTGCTGCGGTGATCGCATCGAGCGGGTCTGCGGCCTGTGCCAGGCTGGCAGCGAGCAGCATTGCAGACAGTGCGCCGATACCTGCAGTCCGTTTCATGTCCTTGATCTCCGTGTTGGTGGTCTGGGGGCAAATGTAGACAGCGAAACTTAAGCGCTGCTTAAAGCCGCCTGCGTGCTACGCTCGCGCCGCTCTCATGCGTATCCAGACCCTCCGTGAACTCCTGCGCAGCAGCGGCGCCCGGCCGAAGCACGAGGCATTGCTGTTGCGTGCCTGGCTGCGCGGGCTGGCGCTGGATACCTGGGCCCACAAGCCGGAATCGGCGTTTCCCCGGCAACTGCTGGCTGCGCTGTCGGAGATTTCTGCCGTATTTGCCGGACTGGCGCGTGTGCATTCCGGGCACGCCGGCGCCGACGATTCAGCGCGCCTGCTGGTACAGCTGGCCGACGGACAGACGGTGGAAAGCGTTTTGCTGCCGCCGGCTGGCGTTTGCGTGTCTACCCAGGTGGGCTGTGCCGTCGGTTGCCTGTTCTGCATGACCGGGCGTGAAGGCTTGCTGCGCCAGCTCGGCAGTGCCGAGATCGTCGCGCAGGTCGCACTGGCCCGCGCCCGGCGCAGCGTGCGTCGCGTGGTGTTCATGGGCATGGGTGAGCCTGCCCACAATCTCGACAACGTACTTGAAGCCATCGAACTGCTCGGCACCGAAGGCGGTATCGGTCACAAGGAGCTGGTGTTCTCGACGGTGGGCGACCGGCGGGTGTTCGAGCGTCTGCCGCAGGGCGCGGTCAAACCGGCGCTGGCGCTTTCACTGCATACCACCCGGGCGGAGCTGCGTGCTGAACTGCTGCCGCGCGCACCGCGCATCGATCCCGCCGAACTGGTGGAACTGGGTGAAAGCTATGCCCGCCAGACCACCTATCCGATCCAGTATCAGTGGACGCTGCTCAAGGGCGTGAATGACGGCGACGATGAACTCGAAGGCATCGTGGCGCTGCTGGCGGGCAAATATGCGGTGCTGAATTTCATTCCCTACAACAGCGTTGAGGGGCTGGATTTTCAGCGCCCTTCCGTTGAGCGGGCTGTGGAAATGGCGCGCTGGCTGCACCGGCGCGGTGTGCTGACCAAGCTGCGGCGTTCAGCCGGGCAGGACGTCGACGGTGGTTGCGGGCAGCTGCGGGCCCGACGTATTGCCGGCTGACTACGCGGCGAGACGAGAGGCGTCGATCAGCATTTGGAAGTGTTCCTGTGTCACGCGGAGCTGTTCCTCGGCCGTTTCCGTCTGGTTAACCAGCGTGCGGAAAGCCGTATACCCGGGATGTGCCTGGCTGTACCAGCCCAGATGCTTGCGCGCGATGCGCACGCCCATGTGTTCACCATAGAAGGCATGCAGCGCGGTCAGATGTCCGAGCAGGTGGTCGCGCACCTCAGCGAGTGAGGGCGCCGGCAGCATCGTGCCGGTCGCCAGATAGTGCGCGATCTCGCGGAATATCCACGGCCGGCCCTGCGCGGCGCGACCGATCATCACGGCATCACAACCGGTGTGTGCAAGTATCTGGCGGGCTTTCTCCGGCGTATCGATGTCGCCGTTGGCGATGACCGGGATACCGACCGCCGCCTTCACGGCGGCGACACTGTCGTATTCTGCTGTGCCGCCGAACAGGTCTTCACGCGTGCGTCCGTGTACGGCCAGGGCCGCGATGCCGGCAGATTCGGCGATGCGTGCGACGGCGACCGCGTTGCGCTGCTGGCGCGTATAGCCGGTGCGGATCTTCAGCGTGACCGGCACAGGTACTGCGCGTACCACAGCGTCGAGGATCCGTCCGACCAGCAGCTCATCACGCAACAGGGCCGAGCCGGCGGCTACGTTGCAGACTTTCTTCGCCGGGCAGCCCATGTTGATATCGATGATCTGCGCGCCAAGATCCAGACAGTAGCGTGCCGCATCAGCGAGCAACTGCGGGTCATGGCCGGCGATCTGCACGCCGACCGGCCCCGGTTCATTGTCGAAATCCAGGCGTTGCTGCGATTTTCGCGATCCGCGCAGGCGGGGATTGGCGCTGGTCATCTCAGAAACAGCAAGGCTGGCACCCAGTTGCCGACAGAGCAGGCGAAAGGGCTTGTCGGTCACGCCAGCCATCGGCGCGAGCAGTACCGGGGAACTCAGCGTATAGGGGCCAATCTGCATGGGCGTGAATTCTAGCGGTACTCGTGCTGCTCCAGCCAACGCCACTGGCCTTTGGCCAGCGTGCCCAGCTGCAGTGGGCCGATGGCGATGCGGATCAGCCGCAGCACCCCGATGTCATGCGCTTCAAGCAAACGACGGATATGCCGGTTGCGGCCTTCATTGAGCACGATCTCCAGCCATGCATTTTTCTCACCACTGCGTATCAGTCGTGCTGACTTTGCGGCCAGCCGTTCGCCGTCATGGTCGATACCGGCGACGAGCTGTGCAAGCAGCCCGGCGTCGGGCTGCTTGCTGATCTGCACGTGATAGGTCTTGTCGGGGCCGGTGGCCGGATCGGTGATGCGGGCCGCCCATTGCGGATCGTTGCTGAACAGCAGGAGGCCCTCGCTGGCCTTGTCCAGCCGGCCCACCGGCGCGAGCCACGGCAGTCCGGCGCCATCGAAGCAACGATAGACCGTATCCCGGCCCTTTTCGTCAGCGGTGGTGGTGACCAGTCCGCGCGGTTTGTTGAGCAGCAGATAACGCCGTTCGACGGCAGTCAGCGGCTGTCCGTCCAGCGTCAGCCGGTCGCGGTCGGGCAGCACCGGAAATTCCGGATCACGCACCACACGACCATTGACGGCAATACGTCCGGCGCGAACCCAGCCGGCGGCGATGGTGCGTGAGCACAATCCCAGCTTGGAAAGGCTGCGCGCGATACCGTGCTTTCCGGATGCTGAAGAGATTGCAGTCTGACCCTGATTAATTACCGGATACCGGTTACTTGAGAGCGTCGATGTTCAGGCCGTCGAGTCCGTCGATGCTGTGACGGTTCTGTTTCGCTGCCTTGGCGCGCAGCTGCTCCGGCGTCTTGCCGGCAACGGCCTGTGCGATCTCATCGCGTTGTCCGAGATAGTCATAGAGGGGTACGCCCCAGCCACAGGAGTCTGATATGCGCGTCAGTCTGATACGGATGATGTTCCGGCAGACCGGTTGTGTCGGGAATGTCGCGAGCAGCGTACTGAAATCCGCGTGGTCGCGCTCGATTGCGCTGCCCTGGCCATGCAGACGGAGAATCCGCGGGCTGCCCTCGAAAGCGCAGAACATGAGGACGATGCGACCGTTCTCCTTGAGATGAGCAACGGTTTCGATGCCGCTGCCACCGAGATCCAGGTAGG
>JBIJCV010000089.1:0-6751 GCA_044344525.1 Gammaproteobacteria bacterium
GCAGACCTGCAGTTCGCCTGGGACCCTCGCAAGGACCGTGCCAATCAGAAGAAGCACGGCATTGGCTTTACTGAGGCGAAGACCGTCTTTCTGGACGAATTCGCCCGGATCATCCCGGACGCTGAGGGATCAGGCGATGAGCCTCGCTTCCTGATGCTGGGAATGAGCATCGGCCTGCGGGTGCTGGTCGTATGTCACTGCTATCGGGAATCAGAGCAGGTCATTCGAATCATCTCTGCGCGGCGCGCGGACCCAACAGAGCGTAAGGAATACGCACGGTACCTACCATGAAGAAACACTACGATTTCGCCAAGTCAAAGCCGAACCCCTACATTCGCAAGGCCAAGCGTCAAGTCACCATCCGCCTTGACGAAGCGACTATTCAGTATTTCAAGGACCTTGCCGGCGGCACCGGCATTCCATATCAGAACTTGATCAATCTCTATCTTCGCGACTGCGCGGCGGAGAAGAAGCGACTGAAGATGGAATGGGCAGCATGACTTCTAACCAGGCGCTCCACCGGTCGCGTGAGCGCCGGTGAGCTCAATCGTTATGTGCCTTCTTGAGATATCCGAGGCGGTTCGATTGCCATGAGTCCGACACTATTTCGCGATGGCGCCTTCCGGTTTTACTTTTTCTCGCGCGAAGAGGCCCGAATGCACGTCCACGTGTCATGTCCCGACGGCGAGGCTAAGTTCTGGCTTGAGCCCACCATCGCTCTGGCGCACAATTATCGCTTGACGGACTAGCAGGTCCGAGTGGCTCAACAGCTGGTGGAGGCACATGCCGGTGAAATCCGCACCGCTTGGCAAAAGCACTTCCCGAGTTGAAGTGTCCAATGTTTCGCCCCACGGCTTCTGGCTGTTGCTGGGTGGCGAGGAACTATTTGTTCCCTTTAGTGACTTTCCCTGGTTTAGAGACGCCAGCATCCGGCAAGTCTGCCTGGTGGAATGGCCATCTCCTGATCATCTTTATTGGCCTGAACTCGACATCGACTTGGCCGTGCCGTCGATCCGAGATCCCAAGGCATTTCCACTCGTTTCTCGGCCAGGCACATAACTATGCGCTCGACCGGTCGCATTGCGCCGGTCGAGTCAGCAGTTGTTCACCTTCGGCGCCGGGCGCAACGCGCTGGTCAGCTCAAACGTTGGGCCTCGTGGAAATGAGTGCGATGAATCCCGTAATCCGCGAGGAAGTGCCATCGGAAGCCGCGGCTATCCATGCCTTAACGGCCGCTGCATTCCTTAATGCGCCACACACGGCACATACGGAACAGTTCATCGTAGATGCTCTTCGTAAGGCCGGCGCGCTTGCCATTTCCCTGGTTGCGGAGCTTGGCGGTGAAATCGTAGGCCACGTCGCGCTGTCTCCGGTTTCTATCTCGGATGGTGCCGCAGGGTGGTATGGGCTCGGCCCAATCTCCGTTAAGCCGGAGCTTCAAGGAAAGGGTATCGGCAGCGTTCTTATGCGTGCCGCCCTTCAGATGCTGCGTGAGCGAGGCGCCGCCGGCTGCTTGCTGGTAGGCGACCCAGCCTATTACTCGCGCTTTGGCTTCAAGCCGGAGTCCAGCTTGTTGCTTCCCGACGTGCCTCCGCAGTACTTCCAGGCATTACTATTTGGCCCATCGTTACCCCGTGGTGTGGTCACGTTCCATGAGGCATTCACCGTGCGGGGCTAACCATTCGCTGCAGGCGCGACGGCCCTGACGGGCCGCAGCCTGAGCTCAATAGTTGAGGCTGGCACTAAACCCATGTTCGCGTACATCACCCTGACGACGTGACCATGGTGAACTAGCCATCGGGGCTACCAGACGACGCCTATCGCTTGTCCGGTGCTTGCGCTCAGGCGGGTTTTGGCGGGGAGCGTTGCGTCTCTGCTGCGCTGAGCAGCCTGGCGCGCAGGCGGGCCGGCATGGGCTGCAGTGCCGACGTGTCGCGGCACAGGAATGCGAGCTGCGTGAGCGCGGCGGTTCGCATCAGCGCGTCCCGTTCCGCCCCTGGTGATTCGCGGAGCACGGCTTCCAGCTCGGAACCGCAAGTCACGTCCAGCCCGCCGAGCGCCTCGTCGGCCAGCAATTCCTGCAGGCGGTCGGTGCGCATGGGACTCATTCGGACAACTCCCCGGCCACGTCAGTGCTGGAAATCTGCAACTGCTCACGGATATGGATCAGCCCGCGGCGCACCCGCGTCTTGACGGTGCCTAGCGGTATATCCAGTTGCTCGGCGATCTCGCTGTGGCTGTAGCCTTCGTACAGCGACATGCCGAGTATCTTCTGGTGCTCCGGATCCATATCGGCCAGAACTCTGGCGACGATGGCGACTTCGGTATCGTCCTCGACGGTTGCGGCAACGCCGGGGTCTATCGGTGCGCCTTCCTCATCGTCCAGCGAGTCCATGGCCGGCGTCCTGCCGGTGCGCCGGATCCGGTCTATGAACCGGCGCCTGGCTATGGTGGAGATGAAGGCGCTCTCACTGGCGATGCCCGGATCGTAGCGGGCAGCACTGCGCCAGATCTCGATGAACACGTCCTGCACCGCATCTTCCGCATCTGTCACGTTGCGCAGATAGCGCCGCGCCAGTGACCACAGCAGATTGCCGTAACGGTCGACACATTCGTTGACCGCACTGCTATCGCCTGCCGCGATACGCTCGAGAATGGATTTCGGTGTCGTCAAGCGGGTAATGGTTCTCGAAAAAAAGGGTCGGACCCGTTCGGATCCGACCCTGGGTGGTCAGTTGCAGCGACCGGTATTACTTGGCAGCGGTCTTCCATTCGCCGCCCTGGAAACCGCAGCCGATCTCCAGGCCGTCAGGATCGCCGTCGTAATAGATACGCAGGCCGTTGTCGCCCATGTCGCAGACACCGACGCGGCTGGCATCCGGGCAGTTACCGGCGCCGTGGGCGGAGTCGCTGTTGTCGTCGGTCTTGCCGAGTTCGGTACATTTTTCTGCGGAGGCCGGCATATCGCAGACCTTGAACGGGCCGGCGAACATGTTCTTCTGGGTGTAATTGCAGTGCCCCGGGCCATCGGCGGCGATGGCAGCAAAAGGGGCAATGGCCAGCAAGGCAATCGTTGCGATCAGCTTGGACTTCATGATGGGCAATTCTCCATGTGGTCAGAATGATGGTGGTTCAGATCATGGCACGCTGGCCGGCCCTGAATCCAGAGCCGGGGTGCCAGCCTGTGGTTGTCGCCCGAGGTATTCATCGGGCAGGGCATAGGCCACGAGGTAGTCATCGATGGTCTTCGGGTTGATGAACATGTGGCTGCCGGCTGCGACCACCACATACTGCCGGCCGTTGACGGCATAGGTCATCGGATTGGCATGTGCGGAGCTGGGCAGCGGCGTTGACCAGAGTTCAGCGCCGGTTTCCGTATTGAAGGCGCGCAGCCTGGCATCGGCCGTCGCACCGACCAGCGTGATACCGCCGGCCGTGACTATCGGGCCACCGGTCACCGGTGCGCCCCACTTGAGGGGTGGCAAGGGGATGGGTGCGAGCTTGTCGATGGTGCCCAGCGGTACGCTCCAGCGGATTTCGCCTGCCGCCAGATCCACGCCCACCAGCGTAGACCAGGGTGGACTGGTGCAGGGCATCATCGTCGGGCCGAGCAGGATGCGCTGCTCGATGGCCCAGGGCGTGCCCGCGATGATTCCGGGTGGCCCCATCGGCGCGCCGCGCCGCGGATCGAAATTCTCTGCCGGCGGCACGTCGGCGCGCGGCAGCAGTTTCAGATACAGACCGATCTGCGAAAGATTCGTGACCAGCAGGTTGCGGGTCGGATCGAAAGCCCCGCCGCCCCAGTTCATGCCGCCTGCGGAACCCGGAAACATGATCCAGCCCTTGTCGCTCGGCGGTGTGAAGATATCGCCGTGGCGTGCGCTCGCGATCAGGTCGCGGCAGCGGTTCTGGTCCCAGAAGGTCAACCCCCAGGCATCATCGGGTGTGAGGCGCGTCTTCATCAGCGGTGGCGGCTTGACCGGAAATGGCTGGGTCTTCGACAGCACGTCGCCGGCGATGCCATCCGTCGGCACCGCACGCTCCTCAACCGGAAACAGCGGCACTCCGGTGTCGCGGTTCAGGACGAACACCAGCGACTGTTTGGTCAGGATGACCACGGCCGGAACAAGCCGCCCATCCTTCGGGATATCCACCAGCATGGGTTGCGCCGGCGTATCCCAGTCCCAGACATCGTGATGGACCGTCTGGAAATGCCAGACGACTTTGCCGGTGCTGCCGCGCAGGGCGACTACCGAATTGGCGTAGCGGTTGTCGCCAGGCCGTGTGCCGCCAAACCAGTTTGGCGATGCGCTGGAAGTCGGTACGAAGACCAGATCGCGCTTTTCATCGACCGACAGCAGACTCCAGGCATTGCCGCCGCCAGTGCTCGCAAGGCTTTCGGGCGTCCAGTTTCTGGCCTGCGGATCATCCGGGTTGCGCGGGACCGGGTCGAAACTCCAGAGGAATGCACCGCTGCGTGCATCGAAGGCCCGGATCGCGCCACTCGGTGCGCTCGCTGCCAGATTTTTCATGTTGTTGATGTGGCCGATCACGAGCACATCGTTGACCAGTACGGGCGGCGCCGAAAACTGCACGCCCCAGGGGTCAGCCGGCGGCAGCGCGCCGGTGGCGAACAGCGGATTGACGTCTACCTGTCCGTTGCTGCCGAATCCCGGGCAGGGCTTGCCATTGCGTGCATCGACGGCCAGCAGGCGCCGGTCGCTGGTGCCGGCGAAAATACGCTGCGCACAGGCGGTGGCCGGATTGGCTTTGGTGTCGCGCCAGTAACTCACGCCCAGACACTTGAGTCGCGCGGGCGATGTGCTGAACCGGATTTTCGGATCGAAACTCCAGCGCTCGGTGCCGCTGGCCGGGTCGAGTGCCACCAGTCGGTTGAATGGCGTGCAAAGCACCAGCGCCCCGCCGGCGTCCGCCGGCAGCAAAATCGGCGTTGCATGAAAGCCGGCATAAGGCCGCTGTTCCGGAAACCGTTCAAGGTCGCCATGCCGCCAGGTCCATGCGCGCTCGAGACGCCAGACATTCTTGCGGTTGATCTGGTCGAGCGGCGAGTACCGTGAGCCACCAGCATCGCCGCCGACATGCAGCCAGTCGCTGCTGGCCGGCACAGGATCCTGCGCCGCCAATATTGCCGGTGCCGAGACAATCGCGATAGCCAGCAGCCAGCGTTGCAACGGGTGCCGGACCATGTATTTGCCGATCATCGGTATTCCTGCGCTCATTACCGGGATGATTCCCAGCCTAACAGCAATCAATCACCAGGCCAGCCCTTGCCCCGCGTGCGCCAATCTCCGACCATGGCAGCCTGTACGACAATCCCGGTGAGAGTGCACATGGCAAGCGAACAATCAAGAAGTGGCGAAGTTGGCATAGCGGTTTATGTGGACTTCGAGAATCTGGCGCTAGGCGTTCAGGATACCAAGGCCGGACGCTTCGAAATCGAGATCGTCCTCAAGCGCATCCTCGAAAAAGGCCGCATCGTCGCCAAGCGGGCCTACTGCGACTGGAGCCGCTACCGGCAGTTCATGCAGGAATTCCATCGCCAGGGCTTCGAGATGATCGACATCCCGCAGACCAAGGTGAGTGGCAAGAACAGCGCCGACATCCGCATGGTCGTCGATGCGCTCGACATGTGTTATTCGAAATCCCATATCGATACCTTCGTGTTGCTGACCGGTGACAGTGATTTTTCCCCGCTGGTCTCCAAGCTCAAGGAAAACGACAAGCGGGTGATCGGCTGCGGTGTGCGCAACTCGACCTCCGATCTGCTGGCTTCGAACTGCGACGAATTCATTTTCTACGACGATCTGGTGACGGTTTCCCAGCGTCCGCGCACCCGCGCCCAACCGTCCAAGAACACGCAGCAGAGCGAGGCGCTCGATCAGGTGGCCGCGACAGTGGAGTCGCTGTCGGCTGAGTACGATCCGCTGTGGGGTTCGCTGGTGAAGCAGACGGTGCGGCGCGTCTATCCGGGCTTCAACGAAACCATCTATGGTTACCGGAGCTTTTCCGAGCTGCTCGAAGATGCGGCGAAGCAGGGCATGCTGGAGCTCGAATTCGACCAGCAGCGCGGCAATTACAAGGTCCGCGCGAAGGCGCGGTGATGCGTCGCAGGCGTTTTGTCGTTTTGTTGCTGATCACCGCCGCGCTCAGCGGCATCGTGATCGGCCGTTTCTATTTCATGCCGGTGACTCCGGCCGCCTCGCCACAGGCGGTCGCGCTTCAATCAGGTACGGCGCTCAGTCCGACCCGGCCGCTGCCCGAGTTTCAGCTGATTCGCCAGGACGGCACAGCGGTGGACCGCGATGAGTTTCGTGGCCGGTGGACCCTGGTGTTCTTTGGTTTTACCCATTGTCCGGAACTCTGCCCGACGACGCTGGCCATGCTGTCCGGCTTGCGGGAAGCGCTGGCTGCTGCTGTTCCAGAGCGGGACTTGCCCGGCATTGCGCTGTTCAGCGCAGACCCGGAACGGGATACACCGGCGGTGCTGAAGGACTATCTGGCCAGCTTCGGTGCGGGCTTTCGTGGCTATACCGGAACACCAGCAGCGATGCGGGATTTTGCGACGGCACTCGGCGTGCCGTATCAGAAAGTGCCGATGGGCGATGACTACATGATCGACCATAGCGTGGCAATCCTGCTGGTCAATCCACGGGCGGAAGTTGCGGCCCTGTTCCAGCCGCCGCATGAGCGGGCAACACTGCAGGCCGACTATATCCAGATGGTATCTGCA
>JBIJCV010000088.1:0-6751 GCA_044344525.1 Gammaproteobacteria bacterium
CGATCCTACCGAGCCAGCAAACGTGCCAGCTCTGCCGGGGCAGCGAAGAACGCCGAGTGACTGGTGGCCAGCGAGTGCACGCGATCGCAGGTCACGGTGGCCTGCATCTGGCGCTGGAACCAGAGCGGGATGGCGATATCGTTCAGACACTCGATGTAGCTGCGCGGGATACTGCCGGCCCGTGCGGCAGTAATCAGTACTGGTGTAACGAACGGTGCGATCGGTTCGGCACACAGTCGTTGGCGGGCCAGTAGCACATCGCTGTCCGGGCAGTCGGCGTAGAGCAGTTCACGCGCCCGCGAGAGATCCAGGCTGATGAGTTGCTGGTCTGCCGAGATGACCGAGCTGGTGGCCACCGGGTTGTTGCTGTCGGCTGTGGCGAGTCGCGACAGCGATTGGCCGTTGGCAGGCAGAAATGCCGTCAGGTAAACCAGCCGGCTGATGCGCTCCGGGACGATCTCTGCTGCCTGGCTGATGACGATACCGCCAAAGCTGTGTCCGACCAGCACCACCGGTTCAGCAACGCTGCGCACAACAGATGCGATGCACTTTGCATAGGCCGCCAGCGTGAGTTTTGCGACCGGCGTGGCATCATCACCATGTCCGGGCAGATCCGGCGCCAGCACCTGATGACCCAGTGCCTCCAGTTCGGGCACGACCCGGTGCCAGCACCAGCGGCCATGCCAGCTGCCGTGAACGAGAACAAAAGTTGTCATGACGAAAGTCTACTAATATCACGACGATGAATCTGCCCTCATTAGAATTCGAAACTGTCCCCGCGCCCTTGCGTGCAGGCGTTATTGCCCTCACCGGGGAACTGATGGCCAGCCCGGAGCTGGCCACTGCCTTCCCGGACGATCCGCAGCTGCGCGCGCAACTGCTGCGGGTGCTGACGACGAGTCCCTATGCGGCCGATATCCTCGTGCGCTACCCGGCAATGCTGGCCGAGCTGCTGGGCAGTGAACGTCTGCAACGCACGACCACTGCTGAGGCTTACGTCACGCTATTGCGGGCTACCCTGCCGCCTGCGCCAGACGAGGAAGAGTTGCAGCGCCGCCTGCGTCTGTTCCGCCATCGCGAGCTGGTGCGGATCATCTGGCGTGATCTGGCCGGCAGTGCGGAGGTCACCGAGACCCTGCGCGACCTTTCAAATCTGGCCGACGCCTCGATCAATGTCGCGCTGGCCTGGGCACAGGCCACGCTGGAAGCCCGCTATGGCGAACCGCGGACCGAAGAGGGAACGCCCTGCGGTTTCGGCGTGCTCGCGATGGGCAAGCTCGGCGGTCACGAGCTGAATTTTTCATCTGATATCGACCTTGTATTCGTGCACTCGGCCAGTGGCGAAACCACCGGGCCGCGTTCGATCAGCAACGAGGAGTTCTACCGCTTTCTGGCCCAGCGCCTGATCGATCTGCTCAGCCGCAATACCGCCGAGGGCTTCGTCTATCGCGTGGATGCACGGCTGCGGCCCTTTGGTAGTGCCGGCCCCTTGTCGGTGAGCCTGTCTGCACTCGAAGCCTACCTGCTGCAGCATGGGCGCGACTGGGAGCGCTATGCCTACATCAAGGCCCGGGCAGTCAACTGCTGGGATGAGGCAGACGGGTTTTATCGTGATGTGCTGCGTCCCTTCATCTACCGGCGTTACCTGGACTACGGCGTGTTCAGTTCCCTGCGCGAGATGAAGGCGATGATCGCCGCCGAGGTCGAGAAGAAGGAGTACCGCGCCAACCTCAAGCTCGGTCCGGGTGGTATCCGCGAGATCGAGTTCATCGTGCAGGCGCTGCAGCTGGTGCGCGGCGGGACCGTGATCGGCCTGCGTGAACGGCAGTTGCTCCGTGCGCTGCCGCAACTCGTGCAGGCCGGCTGTCTGCCGGCCGATGATGCCGTCGATCTGGAAACAGCCTACCGCTTTCTGCGTCTCGCCGAGAATCGTCTGCAAGCCTTGCACGATCGGCAGACCCATGACATTCCGGCTGACCCGCTCGATCAGCAGCGCCTGGCGTTTGCGATGGGTGTGGCGAGCTGGGAGGGTTTTCTCACCGCACTCGATGTCCAGCGCGACAGGGTGGCGCATCACTTTCGACAAATCGTGTTTCGTGGCGCCAATGGCACGGGTAGCAGTGATGCGTCCGGGCAAGATGCCGATCCGGCTCCGGTGTCGTCTGTGCTTGATGCCGTGTGGAGCGAAGATTCCACGCCGGAAGTGCAGCTGCAACGGCTGGCCAGCGCGGGCTTCAGCGATCCGGCAGGCATTGCCGAACAGCTGCGCCGCTTGCGCGAGGGTAGCCTGCTGCCGCGCCTGGATCAGCCCGGGCGGCAACGGCTGGATATGCTGATTCCGGCCATTCTTGCGCATGCCCGCAATCAGCCCCAGCCGGCACGTGCACTGGACGGCATGGTGCTGATCATTGAAGCGATCGGTCGGCGTTCAGCCTACTTTGCCCTGCTGAATGAAAATCCGCTGGCGCTGAAAAAGCTGGTGTCCCTGTGTGGCAGCAGTGAATTTCTTTCGCGCCTGGTTGCGACCCACCCGCTGTTGCTCGATGAGTTGCTCGATCCCCTGGTGTTCGATGCAGCACCCAGCCGTGCGGAGCTGGCTGCCGATCTGGACCTGCGAATGAAGCGCGTGGCTGCAGACGATGGGGAAGGGCAGCTCGATGCGCTGCGCAACTTTCAGCAGGCCGCGACTTTCCGCGTGGCGATCGTCGACCTGGCCGGTACGCTGCCGCTGATGAAAGTGAGCGACCGGCTTACTGACATTGCCGAGCTGGTGCTGGAAGCTGCTCTGCTCATCGCCTGGCGTGAGCTGGCCAGCAAGCACGGCGAGCCTGGTTGCGCCGAGAACGGCACCCGGCGAGCCGCGCACTTTGCCATCGTCGCTTACGGCAAGCTCGGTGGCCTGGAGCTGGGTTACGGCTCGGACCTCGATCTGGTGTTTCTGCATGATTCTGCCGGTGAAGCAGAGCAGACAGACGGGGCGCAGCCGCTCGACAATGCCATGTTTTTCGCGCGCCTGACCCGCCGCATGATCAGCATCCTGACCATGCACACGGCCTCCGGAAAACTCTACGAGGTGGATATCCGTCTGCGGCCGAGCGGCCAGTCGGGCCTGATGGTGTCGAGCCTCGCGGCATTCGATCGCTACCAGCAGCAGGATGCGTGGACCTGGGAGCATCAGGCCTTGCTGCGCAGTCGGGCGGTGGCTGGCGATGCTGGCGTCAAGGCGGCTTTTGAGGCGCTGCGCCTGCATGCGCTGACCAGCTACGTCCGTCGCGAAAACCTGGCCACCGAGGTTGCCGAGATGCGTCAGCGCATGCGCGCTGAACTTGCGCAGGGTACGGACGAGCACTTCGACATCAAGCAGGATCCCGGTGGCGTGGCTGATATCGAATTTCTGGTGCAGTACCTCGTCCTGCGCGAGGCGAACCGTTATCCGGATCTCGTGCGCTGGTCGGACAATATCCGCCAGCTGGAAGCACTGGCTGCACACGGAATTCTGGCGCCTGCGGATGCGGATCTGCTCGCCGACACCTACAGGGAATACCGGAAACTCGTCCATCACCGCAATCTGGCCGGGCTTTCAGGCCTGGTACTGCGCGCAGAAGTGGCCGGGCTTGCACCTGCGGTTATCCGCCTCTGGCAGTCCGTGTTTTATACTGCCGCTCCGGCAACCGATGGTGAAGGCACATGACGGCAAAAGTGGCTAGAGAATCCGCATTGATACAGCCGAATGCCGAGCATCACTACAAGGTGACGGCTGAAGATCTGCCGCTGTCCTGTCCGATGTCTGGCATGCACCTGTGGAATTCCCACCCGCGCGTCTATCTGCCACTGGTCCCCGGTGAGCGGGCCAAGTGCCCCTACTGCGGCGCCAGCTACACGCTCGTGAAGTAGCCGCTGCCATGCTCGTTGTGACCGGCGGAGCCGGCTTCATTGGCAGCAACCTCGTCCGCGCACTCAATGCCACTGGTCGCAGCGACATCCTTGTGGTCGACGATCTGCGCGATGCGCACAAGGTCATGAACCTCGCTGACTGTCGCATCGCCGACTATCTGGACAGGCAGGATTTCCTGGCCCGCATCAGTGCCGGGCAGGAGCTGGCGCCGAAGATCCAGGGCATCTTCCATCTGGGTGCCTGTACCGATACCACCGAGTGGGATGGCCTGCTGATGATGCAGGCCAATTACGAGTACTCGAAGCAGGTGCTGCGCTACGCCACGGCGCGCAAGGTCCCGCTGGTCTATGCCTCGTCGGCGTCCGTGTATGGCGCGGGCCGCGAATTTCGTGTCAGTGAAGACTGCGAGCAGCCAATCAATGTCTACGCGTTTTCCAAGCTCATGTTCGACCGTCACGTCCGCCAGGTCACTGCCACGTTTCGTGCGCCGGTTGTCGGCCTGCGTTATTTCAATGTTTA
The DNA here is from genome assembly GCA_044344525.1 of Gammaproteobacteria bacterium. Taxonomy (GTDB): domain Bacteria; phylum Pseudomonadota; class Gammaproteobacteria; order Steroidobacterales; genus SHZI01. The sequence continues at coordinate 4,415 of JBIJCV010000088.1, forward strand.
CGGGCTGGGCGAAGCGCACAAGGGCAAGATGGCGAGCGTCATTCATCACTTCAACGAGCAGTTGAAAGCGGGTGACGAGGTGCGGCTGTTCACCGGCAGCGATGGCTATGCCGATGGCGGACAGTTGCGCGACTTCATCCACGTCGATGACATCGTTGCGGTAAATCTCTGGGCGCTGGATCACGGCAAGTCAGGCATCTTCAACGTCGGCACTGGTCACGCACGCAGTTTCAACGACGTGGCCGCGGCTGTGCTCAAGTGGCATGGGCGCGGACGGATCAGCTACATCCCGTTTCCGGCGCAGCTGCAGGGCAGCTACCAGAGCTACACGCAGGCTGACCTGTCCGGTCTGCTGGCTGCTGGATACTCTGCAGGGTTTATTCCGGTAGAGGTGGGCGTGCCGCGCTATCTGGATGCGCTGTCTGTAGCGCAACACCGTGCGAGAATGAGCTAAGCAGCTGAGGTTCGGGAATGTTGAACAGACGGGAAATTCTGACGGCCGCTGCGGCGTTGAGCGTGACAGCCTGTGGAGGGCTCACAACCATGAACAAGGAACAGGACAAAATGACCGAGCAGGATCTGCGCAACGAAAAGCTGGTGCGGGATTTCTGCCGTGACTGGTCGCTGCGCGACGTGGATGCGCTGCTGCCGTATCTGGCTGAAGATCTGCTGTACCAGATCGCACCTGGTCAGCCGCTGGTCACGAGCCGGGACCAGTTCGCAAAGCAGATGGGGCCGTTTCTGAAGAAGCTGGACTCAGTGCGTTGGGACATTCTGCGGTCCTGTGCGGTTGCTCCGCTGGTGCTCAATGAGCGCATCGATTACTTCAATGCACCGCCGGGCGGACTCAGCATGGAGTTTCATATTGCCGGGCACTTCCTGATCGCCGATGGTGTCATCAAGGAGTGGAAAGACTGGCCGGTGCCCGGTACGAAGCAGAAGGTGGGCAACAGTATCCGCGAGGCCTGAGGCCCGGGCGGATGATGCCAGTCGCGGCACTCAGACGCGGCGCAGGGGCTGCCGCTGTCTGTAAGTCAGCGATTTCCAGGCCCATTCAAAGTGCCCGAAGTGATAGCGCCTCAGCCACCAGTTGCTGAATCCGATCTGCGTCACCCAGACACCGGCGGCGACCAGATACAGGTAATAGCCGGTGAACTGCCCGTACAGCCCGAAGCCCACGGTATAGAACAGCAGGCCGCACAGGATCGACTGGCCCAGATAGTTGCTGAGTGCCATGCGGCCGACTGCCGCGATCCGCGTGGCAAGCCAGCTGTGCGGAAAGTTGCGGCAGAACAGAAGTATGAGTCCGAGATGGCCGAGACCCACGGCCATGCGCCTGAAGTCGTAGTGAACCAGGTTGCGCGCTTTCAGGATCGGGTCAAAGTCGCTGCCGATCAGTCCGGCGGTTTCCCACGCGGCCAGCGGCAAGCCGATCCCGTAACCCAGCAGCAGCATCAGCATGTAGCTGCGTGGCGCTGCTGTCATGCCGAGGATGCCCGCGCGCAGCAAGGCCATGCCGATCAGCATGGCGCCCAGTGAATCCAGCAGCAGCCATTTCACGCCGACCACCAGCAGCAGAATGAGGCTGGTCTGCAGTTTTGACGCCAGAAACTCACCGATCGCACCGCTGCCGGTGATGCGGATCAGTTCCCGGGTCTTGGGCGAATTGAGGTCGGGGTGAGCGCGTTGCTCGATGGCTTCCCAGTCCTGCAGACGTTTTTTGCGTGCGGGATCTGCGTCGGCTGCCAGAGCCGGATCAGCCTGCACGGCCATGTACTCTGCGCGCAGTTGTATCGAGTCCTGCCAGTGCATCGCGCGCTGTCCACCCTGAACCGCGAACACCGCCAGCGCCAGCAACAACAGGCTGCGTGGTCTTAGATTGCGCAGTGGGTAAAGCAGGAGACCGCAGAGCGCATAGATGAACAGGATATCGGCTGGCCACAGCAGCACGAACAGGTCGAACAACCCGAACAGCATCAGGAAGCCGAGACGGCGGTAGTAGATCCGTGCGCTGCTGGTGCCTGGCGTGCGGTCGTCGAGACGATTCACCATCAGCAGCATGCCGGCGCCGAACAGCATGGAAAAGAGTGCGCGTTGGCTCCCCTCGAAGAGCGTATGCATGAACGCCCAGGTTTGCAGCGGTGCACCACCCCAGTCCGTCGCGGCCACCGGATAGTCGTAGATCGCCTGCGGGCCGGCAAAGGACCAGATATTCATCAAGAGTATGCCGAGTACCGCAAAGCCCCGCGTCGTATCCAGTGCGTGGATGCGGTCGGTCGCCGGCAGTGGTGTCGCAGTCTGGTTCAGGTGGCTACCCCTTTCCGCGGCCTGTTCTAT